>JBLYYV010000043.1:0-7042 GCA_048550095.1 Gammaproteobacteria bacterium | reverse complement strand
CTTCAGGCTGCAACAGCGAGATGCGCGCGTTGGCGGTCGTGAACGAATCCGTCCGCGTGAATCCGGGATTGCGCAGCATTCCGCTGCCGACGTCGATGCCCTCGGTCAGCGTGCGTGCGACATCGTCGACGTACTTGAGGTCACCTTGCAGCGCGAGCGCCCAGCTTCCCGTAATCGGGAACTCATAGCGCACGCCCGCCGTCGCCTGTAGCTGCGGCGCGTTCGGCAGTTCGGCGCCGTCCATGACCCGCGAGTCCGTGATCTCGGTGTCGACGTAACCCAGGCCGAAACGCAGGTCGAGTTGATCGGTCGGTCGAGCGACGAGGTCGAGGTCGAAGCCGATCAGTTTCGCCTTTTCGAGGTTCGTCAGCGTAAAGCCGATGGTCGTCGGCGCCAGCGTCTGGAAATCCTTGTAGTCGTAGTAGAACACCGCGCCGTTCAGCTGGATGCTGCCGTCCGCGAGCGTGCTTTTGGCGCCGACCTCGTACGCGGTCAGCGTTTCAGAGTCGAACGGCAGGTAACCGCCCGTGCCGGGGTCCAGTACGAAATCGCCGTTGAAGCCACCGCTCTTAAACCCGGTCGACACCGTGCCATAGGCCAGCAATTCGTCCGTCGGACGCCATTCCAGCGCAACCCGATAGTCGGTGTTGTCGTCCTCGAAGACGCACTTCGGCGCCGTATCGGGGCACGTAACGTTCGTCGAATCGAGTTCGAAACTGACGGCAGGATCGGCCGCATCGACGCCGATCGTCGCGCCCGTGAAATCGACCTGCTCGTCGGTATAACGCAGGCCCGTAACCAGCGTCAGCGTATCCGATAGTTGCCAGTCGATACTGCCGAAGACTGCCGCCGCTTCGGTATCCTGCTCGAAGCCCCACAGCAGCGGGTTCACGCCGAAGAACGGCCCCAGCAGGTCGGTGGAGTTGAAGATGTTGTCGGCCTTGATGTTATCCGTGCCGTAGTAAATGCCGGCTATCCAGGTGGCGATGCCGGTTTCGCCGCCCAGGCGAAACTCCTGTGAGAACTGATCGAGCTTCTCGTCATGCACCGCTGCAATCATCTCGTTGGGCGTCGACCACGTGTTTTCACCATAGATCCGGTCCTGCTCGACATAACCGGTTACCGACGTAAACGTCAGCGTGTCGGAAATCGCATAGTCGATGAAGAGCGACAGGTTGTAGACGTCCGAGTCCGAACGGAGTTCGGGCGCGCGGGTCGTATTGAAGTCGTGCTTGAACGGGTCGGAGTTACCGTTCTGGTAGCCGAGCACGTCGAAGCACTGGCTGTTGTCGAGTGAGCCGTTCGCGGCAGCAGCACACGGCGTGAACGACGTCGGCGCGTCGAACAGCCCGAAGTTCGTTAGCGGATTATTGACGACGTCCTGCTTCTGATAGCCCAAGGTCAGGTTGGCGTCCAGTTTGTCGCCAAGGTAAGCGAGCTGGCCGCGCGCCGCGTAATTCTTCGATTCGCCGAAGTCGCTGCCCGTCAGATTGTTGTCATGAAACGATTCGCCCTGTTCGTCGTAGAGACCGCTGACCCGGAACGCCCAGTTGTCAGCGATTCCGTTGCTGATCGCGCCTTCGGCGCGAATCGTTTCATAGTTACCGCCCGTGAACGTGGCGAACCCGTCGAGTTCTTCGGTCGGCTTGACGCTGACCAGGTTCATTGCGCCCGCTGAAGAGTTGCGTCCGTACAGGGTACCCTGCGGTCCCTTCAGGACCTCGACGCGCTCGACGTCCATCATCGCCAGGCTCATCAGGCCGGGAGACGTCAGGAACACTTCATTCAGGTATACGCCGGCTGAACCGTTATTGTTGGAGTTGAAGTTATTCATACCGACGCCGCGGATCGTGATCGCGGGATTGACCTGTCCCTGCGACGTGCCCTTGATGTCGACGTTTGGTACGAGGAACGCCACGTCCTGGGGAGTGTAGATATTGTTTGAGCGCAGTTCGTCATTCCCGATCGCTTCCATCGTCACGGCGACATCGGTCATGGCTGCTTCGCGCTTTTGAGCTGTGACGGTCATTACTTCGATCGGCGCTGCATTGGCCGCCTGGGCGATCGCCAGTGCGCTGAGAAGCATTAGGTGCCGGTTGGTCATGTTGGTCTCTCCCATTGGTATCCGCGGATTTCGGGCACGGCACCTGATCTGGAATGTGCCCTTCCCGAGTTACAGGAAATCCTAGTGAGTCCGACCGACACTGTGAATGATACTTCTGACCCAAATATTTACATTTGTGAGCCCAAGGGGTTAGGAAACCGACAGCTTCGCTGCCTTTCGGCACTGGACCGGCGTCATGCCGGTGTATTTGCGGAATGCGCGGATGAACGGCGCCGGTTGCGAGTAGTCGAGGAGGTAGGCGATGTCCGAGATGCTCATCAGCGTGGCCTCGAGGTAGTGACGCGCGAGTGCCATGCGAACCTCCAGCACCAGCTTTTTGTAACTCGTGCCGGCGCGGTACAGGCGTTTGCGGAGTTGATTGGGAGACAGGTGCAAATGTTCCGCGGCTTCGTCGAGGTGGAGCATGTGCCGGCCTGGCCTGCTCAACAGGAGTCGTCTGACCGTGCGCGTCGTATCGAGTGACGATCCGCCGGGACCGAGTAAACGTTCGCACATGGCGGTGCAGACGTCTGCGGTCACGTCGTTGGCGCTTTGGACCGGCCTGCCCAGCCACGGCGCGGGGAAGCGCAAAGTGGTTTCGTCGGCATTGAACGCGATCTTACACCGAAATACATCTCGGTAAGCGTCGCCGTATTCCGGTTCGGGATAGGCAAACTGCACGGAGGCCTCGCGGAACTCTGACTCTGCCTCAGGGCCGAGGAGGTCGCGCAGCAAACGCCACGTGCCGCCGATCGAGTCTTCGGCGATGTCTCGCAATTCATCGACGAAGCGCAACCGCGGGACCGGCCTGACGACTGCGACACCCTCGGCGATCGACAATTCCTGATAGAACCGATCGGTCGTCAGCTCGTGATATTGATGCTCCAGCCGCAGTGCATTGCCGACGCTGCTGCTGCTTAACATGGCATAGCCGAGAACGCCGAGATCGAGCGGATGGAGCGAGTCCATCATGCGGAGCGTAACGTCCGGGACCGACTGGCGGATGAAGCGCAATGCGGTGTCCAGCTGATCGAATGTAACCTCGCGGCCCGCCTGGAGATCCGCCGGCGTGATGCGCACCCTGCGCAGCGCGTCCTTGTAGGTCGAGTCATGTGTCGGATGCAGTAACTGCTCTATATGCGCGAACCAGTTGCCGGCGACCCGTCCGATCTCCTCCTGCAATGAAAGCGTATCGAGTTCCACCATCCAAATTCCTGAAACAGGGTACTAAATTGTATATCTAAGGGTCATAAATATCATTCAGGGTGATCGAGTTTCCCCCTAGAATGGTGTCTCGGCGAACGCCCGGGTCCGCCGGTGTGATGATTCAGAGGTCGACAGCGAATGACTGAGACGAATACGGTATTGACGATTCCGGCGCCTGGCGAAGTGCGGCTCGCCGAAAAGCCGTATCCGCGAATCGTCCCCGGATTCGTGCTCGTAAGAGTTGCTATCGCCCCGATCTGCATCGAGCACCGGATCTACAAGGAGCACAGTTTCGAGTGGCACGAGGATGCAGAGCATCTGGGCCACGAAGGGGTCGGCGAAATCGTTCAGGTCACGGACGGGTCCGCTTTCGCCGTCGGCGATCGAGTCGTCATGTACCAGGGCAACCCGTGTGGCGAGTGCTTCGTCTGCAACGAGGCGCTGAGTCCGACGCATTGCATGGGTATCCCGTACGAAGAAATCGATGACGGCGGCAACCCGCACAAGCACATCGATTCGCTTGGTGGCCGGGAGGCGATGGCGGCGCCCGGCGGGTTGCTGTCGATCGAGATCGAATGCGGGAGCGAGTCCGGCGGATTCGGTTTCTCGACCTACCGAATCGTGCCGGAGTCCATGTTGCAACGGCTGCCCGACGCATTGCCGTATCGATACGCGGCAACAGCAAACTGTTCGGCAGGTTGCACATATTCAGGTGTCGAGGACCTTAACGTGCAGTCCGGCGACGTCGTCATGGTCGCCGGCATCGGGTTCATCGGTTTCGGCGCCATTATCAATGCAAAGTATCGTGGCGCGACTGTGATCGCGCTCGGGCGAAATGATTTCCGGATGGAACTGGCCCGCAAGATTGGCGCCGACTACATCCTCGACCCTGACGATAAGGACTGGCTCGACAAGGTTCACGGGATTACCGGTAACAAACGGGGCGTCGATGCCGTGTTCGAATGTTCGGGTTATCCGTATTACCAGACGCGCGCGATCAGCGCGTTACGACGATACGGCGGGATGTTCTGTTTCGGTTTCCTGCCCGGATCGGACGAGAAACTGCCGATACACGTTCTTGACGACATCATGAATAAACACATCACGATCACCGGTGGTCACGATGTCGCGGTCAAGCACCGCGAAGGCCTGCTGAATATGCTCTGCGATGCAGACGTCCAGAGAGGTCTCGACCACATGATCACACACGAATTTAATATGTCCGATGGCGCACGTGCATTCGAAGCGTGCCTGTCGAAAAAGGCCGGCAAGGTATTCCTGTATCCACAGGAAGACTGCCCGGTATAGCTCGGGAGGTCACGTGGCTGATTACTTTTCGATTGCGGGTAAGCGCACATTTATTACCGGCGGCACGGCGGGCATTGGTTTCGCCGTCGCACGCGCATTTGTCACGGCCGGCGCATCAGTCGTCATCACCGGGCGGCGGGCGACCGGCGCGAATAAGGCCGCGGAAATCGGTGCCGAATTCATTTCCATGGATGTGGGCGATGGTGAGTCGATCACGGCCGGTACCCGCGCCGCCGCTGATGTGCTGGGCGGTGGCATCGATGTCGCGATTCTCAATGCGGGCATCGCGCTCGACACGGGATTCACCGCGAACCAGGACATGGATGCCGTGCGGCGCATGTTCGAGGTGAATACGTTGGGCGTAGCGCAGGGTTTGCGCGATGTGCTGCCGTTCATGCAGCGAGGTGGCAGCATCATCGTGACATCCTCGCCGGTATCGACCCAGCTGATGCCGGGCGCCGGCGCATATGCCGCGTCGAAAGCGGCCGTCAATGCGCTTGCCCGAACGGCGGCGCTCGAACTCGGGCCGGAGGGCATCCGGGTGAACGCAGTCATGCCGGGCGTCATCCGCACCGAGATGTCGCTCGACCCGAGTGACCCGGAGGCGGAACTGCAGATGCTGGCAACGCTGACCGCGACCGGCGCGGTGCGCGACGCGGGTGAGATGGCACCAATTTTTCATTTTCTCGCCAGCGACGCCAGCGCACCGTGCACCGGCGCGCTGATCGAATGCGAAGATGGCGTGCGAGCCGGTTTCAGCGCGCTGCTGTTGGACAAGGCATTCGGCGCCGCGTAACGCGCGACGAAGCGAAAATCGGAACAGGATCAAGGATATGAAGACAGCGAAAGAACTCGATTACGCAATTCATCATTTGTGCATTTACGACAAGGATCCACGGAATCACATGTGGCCTTATCTTCGGTGGCATCACGGCGTAACGGGCTATTTCACCGGCGACACATTCCATATCGCCGACGAGGGCCACGCGGACTACACTTTTCTCGGTTGCGGCGGCCGCGCGTTCCAGATCCAGCTCGAAGCTCCGCCGTATCAGTTCAAGTACGAGCAAGATTGGTACAAGCAGCATGGCAACGGCTACAACCACATTTGCTGGATCGTGAATGACGCGAAAGCCTCTTACGAGCAATTACAGGCCGCCGGCGCGACGGTCATGCAGGAGTTCGAAGTCTTTCCCACGTATGACGGATTCGTCATGGCCGACCCGGAGGGCCGCTGGATCGAAATCATGCAATACACCGATCCGCTGTTTCGGGTGCAAGAGTTTACCAATCAGCCGGCCGGTGAATGCGGCTTGAAGATGATCGGCTTTGTCGAAATCGCCGCAGACCTCGACGACATGACCCGCTGGTATGGCGAAGCGCTCGACGTCCAGCCGATCTTCTCCGCGGGCAGCAACGGCGACGGCGTCAGGTATTTGGCCGACAAATACTTCGACGCATCGGAGCGCAATACGGTGATGGTCCTGAGCGCCGCTCGCACTGACGAAGAGAAGGCCAAACTGGCGAAAGACGGGCCATACATCAGCGGGATTCTGTATCAGGCAGCGAATGTCGAACGTGCGTTTGAGGATGCGAAGTGGGCGGGCATGGAGGAAATCGCCGGACCGGCAATTGATCCGGTCACGGGCGTCGTGACTGCTCGGTTGCGCGAGCCGAGTGGCAATGAGGTGATTCTCCGCGAAGAGTTCCGCCCCTGATAATGGAAGCGCGCCGAGCCAAGGTCATCCCGGCATGACGGAACGGTTCAATCAACCGCTCGGCGGTAATGAGATGCCGCGCTTCGCCGGGTTGGCTACGATGATGCGGCTGCCTGTTGCGGACTCCGCAGCCGAGCTCGACGCGTGCTTCGTCGGAGTTCCGCTGGATATCGCGACATCCCATCGGCCTGGTGCCCGCTTCGGCCCGCGTTCCATACGGGCCGAGTCCGCGTTGCTGCGACCGTACAACATGGCCACCCGCGCAGCGCCGTTCGATTCCTTGCAGATCGCGGATATCGGCGACGTTGCGATCAATACCTTCAACCTGCAGAAATCGATCGGCATCATCGAATCTGCCTACGACGACATCGTCGCCACCGGCTGTCGGCCGCTGACGCTGGGAGGGGATCACAGCATCGTGTTGCCGATCCTGCGCGCGATGCATCGGCGCCACGGGCCAATCGGGCTCGTACACGTGGATGCGCATGCGGACGTCAACGATCGTATGTTCGGCGAGCGCTTCACGCACGGAACGCCGTTTCGGCGCGCCGTCGAGGAAGGCTTGCTGGATTGCCGGCGGGTCGTGCAGATCGGGCTCCGCGCCACCGGTTACGACGCCGGGGACTTCGACTGGCCGCGGCAACAGGGTTTTCGAGTCGTGCAGGCCGAGGAATGCTGGTACAGGTCGCTGGTGCCTTTGATGGAT
>JBLYYV010000042.1:0-7498 GCA_048550095.1 Gammaproteobacteria bacterium | reverse complement strand
TCCGGTGTCAGGCGTAACTGCTGCCATGTGACCTGAGCGAGCCGATCGTTCGCAATCAGTCTCGACAAATCAGCCGGTGGCGGCATACGACTGATCACATAAATCGTGCAACCCTCCGGCAGGCTGTCGATCGCGATCCTGACGAAGCTGTGAAATGCAGGAATCGCTTCGACGACCTGGTAGTTCTCGAAGACCAGCGAAAACGGTGCGGGCAGTCCCGCGAACAGCTTCTCGAAAAATCGACCGATAAACGTCGTCGGTGCGCGCGTGAACGCAGAAGAATAGTTCGGGAGGTTAGAACGACTGCCCGGCACGACCGCGTCTGACGCGACGCCCAGGTAGTGAAAACTGCTCGCCGGATCGCTATCGCCTTGATCAATGCGATACCAGATCGAAGCCGCATCGGACTGAGCTTCAAGGTAGTCTGCTACCAGCGTGGTCTTGCCGGAACCCGGGGGTCCATAGACCCAAATACAGGGAAAGTCTTTTTTTCGGTCTAAAAAATCAAAGAGTCGCTGTCGCCGCACAATGCTGTTGCGGCGCGGCGTACTGACTTTTGCGGGGCATCCGTTAGTCTTGTTCACACCCGCCACCCAAGAACCACGAGGACGAATGTTCCGACTTTAGACCTTTTACCCGGGTGCGACAATACTCCAATCGGGTGATGGATAACACGCCATTTTTTTTGCGTTGTTTTCTCCCCGCGTATCCAAACCGTTACCTGTCCGCTGCTACTTTTGTTCGTGAACCCAGACACGGAGAGCGGTCATGTTCAGGCATCAATTTCAACGCGGCTATCTGGCAGTTGCACTTTTCATACTGACAGCATCCGGTGCCGCTGGATTCGATCACACGCCGAAGGGCGCCGAAGATCCTCAGCGTCAGCGTCAATCGACCATGATCGACGCGAACGCCGAACAAGAAGCGCCTATCCGCGGCGATGTCATCAGACTTGAGGACTCACTGCAGTGGACCGGTCGCGACGCAGTGGAACTGCCGGTGTCACTTTTTGTCACCGATCTGTTACCCGGAAACTGCTGACCCTTCACAACAATACCTACTCAGCCCCAGGAGTTAATCACCATGACATTACCCACGCTACCCATACGCCTGCCGGCTTCGATCATCATTGCAATCGCCGGCGCAGCAATCTTGCTCATGCCCGGGACCGCCGCAGCCGATCGATACGAGCTGCAAGTCCATGATGATGAGGTCTACGGCAAATACGCCCTCCTCGAAGGTGAGTTCGATCTCAGCATCGACCGTCTGGAACGAAGACTCGCGCGCACCCGGTCACACCGCAACCTCGCGCCGGTGCTGATCAACCTTTGCGCGGCCTACACCATGAAGCGCGACTTCGAGAAAGCACAGGAGCGATGCGACGCGGCCATTGACAACGGCTGGAGCGTTTCGATGGCTTACAACAATAGAGGCATAATGAATATCGCCAGGGGCGACTACCTCGCCGCAATTGACGATTTCGAAGCGGCCAAGAACCAGGGCAGCACAACCTGGGTACGCCGACATCTGGCGCAAGCGACCGGTCGCATCGAGGCAATGGAAGCGGAAACACAGCTGGCAGAGCTCAGGGAGAGTCACGCCAGCCAACTCGCCGTCGAATCCCGTTAACCAGAAGCGCACGACGAAGAGATAACGTGCGTTCGCCGGGGGCAACGCGCCCCCGGCTTGTTTCGGTCATGGAGCAACCGGGTCCCACCCTCATGCGAACCGGGCGTTTTCGTTGTAGAGTTGCCGCCAGTCGGTATCTACAACAAAGGGCGCCCCGTGAAAAAGTTCCTGAAGATCGTCGCCGTTATCGTCGTGCTGGTCCCGCTACTCGGCTATGGCTGGCTGTCATACTCGGCCAAGCAAAAACTGGCCGCACCGGCTGACGACGCACTCGCGATCCTGGTCACGGACGATGCCGTGAGCATCGCGATCGACGATTGGGTCGTCATGCGCCCCGCGGCCGGCGCGCCCAAGGCGGGGATGATCCTGTACCCCGGCGCCTACTGCGACGTCCGTGGCTACTCTCATGTCATGAAAGCGGTCGCGGCAAAGGGTTACCTGGTCGTCGGCGTGCTGATGCCATTCAACATGTCGATCATGGCGCCGGACAGCGCGGATGACGTGCGCGCCGCGTTTCCCGAGGTCGACCGCTGGGTCATTGCCGGACACTCGTTGGGCGGCGCGATGGCGGGCCGCTATGCCTTCAATCATCAAGACGAGCTTGCCGGGCTCATCCTGTGGGATTCCTATCCGCCGGACCCGAACAGCCTCGGGGACTCGTCCTTGCCGGTGGCCAGCATTTTGCGAGCCCGGCCCGACGGCTCGATATCGAATATCTTCGAGGACAAACGCCACCTCGTGCCGGTGAACAGCGCACGCGTTGCGGTACCGGGGGGCAACCACATGAATTTCGGCTCGTTCAAGAGCGGCACGTTCGTAGAGGAATGGGACCCGAGCATCACGAAGCAGGCGCAACACGAAATCGTAACGGCGGCGACGCTGCAAGCGCTGGCCGAGATGACCGGATCCTGATCCACGGCAAACCTTGCCGTGCGAGAAATTACTTCCGGGCTTGACTCAACCTGACGGGCACGCGTCCCGGACCGAACGCGTCCGGTCGGGCGGCGAATCGCCCCGGTAAGGCCGCACCGCATCTCGCGCATCGACCCGCGTCGTCGAGACCCCACTTCCCGAGCCGATACCAGTCCCGCTCGATCAGCATCGCGCCACAATCATGACAGTACGTGCTGCTGCCGACGGCATCGTGCACATTGCCGGTATACGCATAGCGCACGCCGTTATCCATCGCGATCCGCCGCGCGAGCGTCAACGTCGACGCCGGCGTATTCTCGACGGACTGCATCTTCCAGTCGGGATGAAACGCCGTGAAGTGCATCGGCACATCCGGCCCGAGCTCGTCCACGACCCAGCGCGTCATTGCGTCGAGCTCCGCCGACGAATCGTTCTCGCCGGGAATCAACAGCGTGGTCAGTTCCAGCCACGTCCCGGTCTCGTGCCTGATGAATTGCAGCGTATCGAGCACGGGTGCGAGATGCCCGCCGCAGACCTTGTAATAGAAACGATCGGTGAAGGCCTTCAGGTCGACATTCGCGGCATCCATCGCAGCGAAGAACTCGCGGCGCGGCTCGGGATCGACGTAGCCGGCGGTGACGGCGACCGATTGCACGCCGCGCGCGCGGCATTCGGCTGCCACGTCGACGGCGTATTCGAGAAAGATGATGGGGTCGTTGTACGTGAACGCGATACTGCGACAATTCAGGTCGACGGCGACGTCGGCAAGGTGATCCGGCGTGGCCCTGTCCGCCAGCGTATCCATCTCGCGCGACTTGCTCATATCCCAGTTCTGGCAGAACTTGCACGCCAGGTTGCACCCGGCCGTGCCAAACGACAGTACGGCGCTGCCGGGATAGAAGTGATTCAGCGGCTTCTTCTCGATCGGATCGACACAGAAACCGCTGGACCGCCCATAGCTGACGAGCTTGACCTCGTCATCGAGCCGCTGCCGGACGTAGCACAGGCCCCGCTGCGCTTCGCGCAAGCGGCAGTGTCGCGGACATACGTCGCACTGAATCCGCCCGTCGTCGAGGGCATGCCAGTACTTCGTTGCGACGACCGTGCTGTCCATATCTTGCTAAATTGGGATCTGACCCTCATTAATCAAGTAAGATTTTACTGCGAAGCTATTTCGCGGAGGTGTGACATGACGATACGCGAGCCGGCCGTTGCGGGGATGTTCTATCCCGCCGCCGCGGAACATCTCCGGGATCAAGTCACGACGTTTCTTCGCAGCGCAGTATCGACGATGAATGCTGCGCCGAAGGTGCTGATCGTGCCGCACGCCGGCTACGCGTACTCGGGACCGGTGGCTGCAGAAGCATTTCACCTGCTCGCGCAATCCGCCGATGTCATCACTCGCGTCGCGCTGCTGGGGCCGGCTCATCGCGTCTATCTCGAAGGCATGGCGTTGCCGTCGGCGGATGCGTTCTCGACGCCGCTCGGCACGGTGACGATCGACGCGGATGCGGTCGAGGCGGTCAGGAATCTGCCGGGCGTCTCCATATCGGATGCCGCCCATCGCAATGAACACAGCCTCGAAGTCCAGTTACCGTTCCTCCAATGCGCCCTGGACGGATTCACGCTGCTGCCGATCGTTGTCGGGCGCTGCCCGCCGGAGCATGTCGGAACCGTCATCGATGCAGTTTGGGGCGGCCCGGAGACGCTGATCGTCGTCAGCACGGACCTGTCACATTACCTTGGTTACCAAGATGCGCGCAGTGTCGACGATGCGACGCGGCGGCGGATACTGGACAAGGTCACGAATCTCGACGGCCATGAGGCATGCGGCGCTCATGCCGTCAACGGGCTGATGAGCGCAGAGCATTGCAGGAACATGAGCGTGGCTGCGATCGATCTGCGTAACTCCGGCGATACGGCCGGAATGAAAGACAGGGTGGTGGGCTATGGCGCCTTCGTCATGCATTGAGTTCGCGCGCGAGGAGCAGACGCAACTGCTCGGCATCGCGCGCTCGTCGATTGCCCACGGCCTTGAGCATCAGCAACCCGGCGAACCGAATCCCGACGCGATCGACGGTACACTTGCGCAACCGTTCGGCAATTTCGTCACGCTGATGCTCAACGAAGTACTCCGGGGTTGCGTCGGCTCGATCGAACCAACACATCCACTCGCGAACGGCGTCGCCATTGCCGCGTTCAACGCCGCCTTTCGCGATCGCCGTTTCGAGCCGCTGACGCACGGTGAATTCGGTGACGTGCGCATCGAAATCTCGGTGCTGACGGCGCCGGAACCCATCGATGCCAGCGACAACCGGGCGTTGCTCGCCGCACTGCGCCCCGGGGAAGACGGCCTGCTGCTGGAGGACGTCGGCTACCGGTCGACATTCCTGCCCAAGGTCTGGGAAAATATTCCGGAACCCGCCGAGTTCGTCAGGCAACTCAAACTCAAAGCCGGCCTGCCTGCGAACTACTGGTCCGGCTCACTACGCATGTCGCGCTACCGGACGGTTTCCTTCGCCGAATCCTGCTCGACACCGACCGCAGTAGACTGACAGAACTTCAATCAGCTCTTGACCGGCGAGCTCTCCGCATCCCGCTTCAATGACCACGTCAGCAACCCCGGCGCCATCAGCGTGGTGACGATCACCATGATGACGATGGACGAGAACAGCGTGTCGTTGATGACACCCAGTGTCTTGCCGATCGACGCAAAGATCAGCCCCACCTCACCGCGCGGCAGCATGCCGAACCCGATCGCGAGTTTACGGGCGCCCTTCCCCGCCCCGAAACCGCAGACGACCTTGCCGATGATCGCCGCGACGATCAAACCGGTCGCCAGCACCAGGACCTTCGGATCCGTCAGCTTCTCGAGCTTGACCTGCAGCCCCATGAGGATGAAGAAGATGGGTACGAAGATCACCTCCAGCGGTTGCACCAGGTCCCGGATCGACACGAAGGCATCCGGATCGAATACGTCCTCGAAATATTCCTCGTGCAGGATCAGACCCGCCGTGAATGCCCCTACGATCGTTGCGAGGCCGGCCAGGTTGGCAATCCACGCAAGCAACATGACGAACAGGAACGATGTAAATAGTTTTGCCTCGACGATGTCCAGACGCGACAGGAAGCTGATCGTGACGCGCAGCATATGCGGGCCCAGCAGAACTGCGCCGCCGAGGAACGCGATCGACAGCAGGATGGTGCGCAACACCGTGCCGAGCTCGACCCCGCCGGACACGATGATGCCGCTGACGATCGCGAGAATGACGAGACCCAGCACATCGTCCATGACCGCGGCACCCAGGATGACCTGACCCTCCCGCGAATTCTCCTGTCGAAGCTCTCGCAGCACGCGCGCGGTGATGCCGACACTCGTCGCGCCGAGCGTCGCAGCGATGAACATCGTCGTATTCGCGTTCGCCTCGGGCATCAGCAGGATGACCGCGCCAAATCCGAGCGCGAACGGCACCACGACCCCGATAATCGCGACGCGCATGGCCTCGGCACCGACGCTGACCATCTTTTCGACGCTGCTCTCGAGCCCGACCAGGAACAGCAGAAAAATCACCCCGTAGCGCGAGAACACGTCCACCGTGTGCGCAACCTGGAGCAGCACACCGCCGTCTTCGCTGTTGAGCACGCGATTGATGCGTTGCGCGGTCTCGCCGTCGAACATCGCCGTCGTCCCGACGCCGCTCATGACATCGAAAATCTGCGGTACCTCGCGCAACAGGATGACCAGATCGGAACCGAACAGGTAGCCGATGTGACCGATCAGGATACCCATCAGCAACTCGCCGACGACCGCCGGTTGATTGACCTTGCGCGCCGCGAAACGACCGAGTATCGCGAAGAACAGAATGGCGGTTACGCCGAGAATGACCGGCGCAATCGGATCGGAATGCCCGTTCGCCTCGGCCAGCGCGATCGCCGGTAACAGAGCGAGGCCAATAGCCAGGCACAGGGATCGCGCGCCGGCGTTTGGCATCGGCCGACCTGCTCGTTGGCGATCAGTTTGCCCAGTCATAATTACATGCTAGCCGCCTTTCAGCGTGTAACCAATACACGGGCGACCGGGTGACTATAGAGTCTGCGTCAACGTTGCGAAATAGTGTATGTCCGACAGTCGGACCGGCAGGAATACGGATATTTACCTAAGCGCATCAGCGGCTTGGCAGGCGTATAGTCGAGTATTGGATCTCTTAGGGGGCTTCCTTTATGTGCCTTGCCATACCAATGCAGGTACAACAAGTCGACGAGTTCACGGCCGTGTGTGAGGCGAAGGGCGTAACGCGCGACGTCAGCCTGTTCATGCTGCAGGGGGAAGACATCGACATTGGAGATTATGTACTCGTACATGTCGGTTATGCCATACAGAAGGTTTCACAGGAAGACGCCGCCGCCTCGTGGGAACTGATCGACGAGGTAATCAATCACCATGCGTGAATTCACTGCCCGCGAACGTTAACGCCGAGACGCGAGGAAGACAGCGATGTGCCAGACCTGCGGATGCGCGAACACGAACGACCCGGCAAAGAATGCGCTCGACTCACGAACCGTAGAGGTCATGACGGGCCTGTTGACGGCGAACGACGAGCAGGCGGCCCGCAATCGCGATACGCTGGGTCGGCACGACATACTCGTCATCAATCTGATGTCATCGCCCGGCGCGGGCAAGACCACGCTGCTCGAGGCAACCGCAACCCGGATTCCGGAAGACCTCAGGATCGCCGTCATCGAAGGCGACCTTGCCACGGAGAACGATGCAGAGCGCGTGCGCGCCGCGGGATTCCGGGCCGTGCAAATAACGACCGGCAGCGCCTGCCACCTGGACGCGGTGATGATCGCGGACGCCATGACGGAACTCGATCTGCACGACATCGACATACTGTTCATCGAAAACGTCGGAAATCTCGTGTGCCCGGCGAGCTTCGATCTCGGCCAACATTTGAAC
>JBLYYV010000041.1:0-6240 GCA_048550095.1 Gammaproteobacteria bacterium | reverse complement strand
TCGCAGGTAATCGACCGTTGCGCAATCCGGCGACCGGGCCAGCAATGCCTGTAAATCGTCCGGCGTGTCGATGTCTTTCGCGAACGCCTCGTCTTCGACAATTCGAACGGTCAGGCCCGACGCACGGGCCGCTTCAGCATGTTCAGCGGCACTGTCGAGGCCGAAACGAAACGCGACGCCGTTCGGTGGCGAGACGAGCAGCGCATTGGTGCCCCCGTCACGGCGGGCGCGGTAAACCGTTGCGTCCGAATCGCAATCCGCCAATATCCGTTCGACGTCGTCGACATCGAGCGCCGGCAAGTCGCCGGGGACGACCAGTAACGAGTCGGCGCCCCCAGCGGCCAGCCGGGTCGCGACGCGCTGGAGGTTTTGGTTGAGTCCGGCACCCTTCTCGTCGATCGCGAACTCGCAGCCCAATTCCTGCGCCAGCCGCTCATGTTCGGCCCCCTGCCCCATCACGATCACGCCGCGAACGGACGGCGCCCGCGTCAGCGCCCGGAGCACATCCCGCGCCATCGTGCACGCGAGTAACGCGCGGCGCTCGCCGGTCAATATATCCGTCAGTCGAGACTTGGCCGATGCGAAGTCTTTGATCGGAACGATAGCCCAGGATCCGCCGTTCATTCAGCCACCGATGTAGTACATCTCGACCTTGTCGGCGGATCGCCCGGAGGCCTCGCGCCGAACCTCGCTGTAGCGGTCTTCGCGATTGCGCCAGGTGTCCTGCACCAGGGCCAGCAGCTCGTCATTACCGACGCCGGCCCGCAGCGGTTCCCGCAGATCGACGCCATGATCCGCAAACAGACACGTGAAAAGTTTGCCGTCCGACGACAGCCGCGCGCGCGTGCAGTCGCCGCAGAATGGCTTCGTGACAGACTGAATGAAACCAATCTCGCCACCGCCATCGCGAAACGTGTAGCGACTCGCGACTTCGCCATGATAGTTACGGTCGAGCGGCTCGATCGGCCAACGGTCGTCGATCATTTCTGCGAGTTCCTTCGCCGGCACGGTGTCGGAGTAACGCCAGTGATTGATCGTCCCGACATCCATGAACTCGATGAATCGCACGATCACACCGGTACCGCGGAAGTAATCGAGTAGATCCAGCACCGTGTGCTCGTTGACGCCGCGCTTGACGACGGTATTAATCTTGATCGGCGTGAGCCCGGCGTCGATCGCTTCCTGGATGCTGTCGAGCACCCGCTGCTTGTTGCCGCGATTGCCGCTCATCTTCGCGAAGACGTCGTCATCCAGCGAATCGAGGCTGACGGTCACGCGGTCCATGCCCGCGGCTTTCAGTTCGGCCGCGTGTGCGCCGAGCAGGATGCCATTCGTCGTGAGCGCAAGGTCGTCGATGCCCTCGATGCGATTGAGGTCGCCGATCAGGTCGGGGAGATTCTGCCGCAACAAGGGCTCTCCGCCCGTGATGCGCAGCTTTTGCACGCCGAGGTCGCGAAACACCTGCGCGACCCGCACGATTTCGTCGAACGACAGTCGCTCGGCGGTGCGCATGAACTCGAATTCCTTATGAAATTTGTCTTCCGGCATGCAATACGGGCAGCGGAAGTTGCAGCGGTCCATGACCGAGATACGCAGGTCGTGCAACGGGCGCTGCAGCCTGTCCGTCAGGCGCGGACCGTGCTTATCGACAAATCTGATGACTGACTCGTTCATTGTTGCTTCTTCGGAAGCCGGCACACCGTTCAACCCGACACTATACAGACTCAGAACGCGGAAACGCCCGTCAGTTCCTTACCTACGACAAGTTTATGTATGGTCTCGGTTCCCTCATACGTAATGACGCTCTCGAGGTTGAGCATGTGCCTGATCGGCGCATACTCGAGGCTGATTCCGCTACCCCCCAGCATATCGCGGCAGTCGCGGGCGATGTCCAGCGCCATGCGCACATTGTTCCATTTCGCGAGCGAAACCTGCGCCGGCCGCAGGGTCCCGGCGTCTTTCAGGCGCCCGAGTCGCAGGGCGATCAGCTGGGCGCCGGCGATCCTGCGGGCCATGTCGGCCAGCCGCTCCTGGATGGATTGCTTGCTGTTCAGCGTCGCGCCAAACATCGACCGCGTTTCGGTGTAATCGAGCAGCTCGGCCAGGCAAGCCTGAGCCGGCCCGATCGCTCCCCAGGAAATGCCGTAACGCGCCTGCGTCAGGCAGCTGAGCGGGCCGCGCATGCCCTCCGCGCCCGGCAGAAGGCTGTCGGCGGGGACCCGCACGTTGTCCAGGAACAAGGCGCCGGTCGTCGACGCCCGCAGGGACATCTTGTGTTCGATGTCGTGGGCATCGAAACCTGCGGTCCCTTTCTCCACCAGGAATCCCCGCACCCCCTGATCGGTCATCGCCCAGACGAGCGCGACGTCCGCGATGACCGCATTGGTGATCCACATCTTGGACCCGTTGATGATCCAGTCGTCGCCGTCGCGCCGGGCATGCGTCGTCATATTCGCTGGATCGGAACCGCCCTGCGACTCGGTCAAGCCGAAACAACCGATGGCCTCGCCGGCCGCCATCTTCGGCAACCATCGATCCTTCTGCTCGTTCGAGCCGAAGGCATGAATCGGGTACATCACGAGGCTGCCCTGCACCGATACGAAACTGCGCAGCGCACTGTCGCCGCGTTCGATCTCCTGGCAGGCCATTCCGTATGCAACGCTGTTGATCCCGGCACAACCGTATCCGCTCAGGGTGCTGCCGAGCAGCCCGAGCTGTGCGATCTCGGGTACGAGCTCGACGGGGAAACGGTGCTGTTCGAAACAATCCGCGATGATCGGCAGCACCCGGTCATCGACGAAACGCGCGACCGCATCCCTGACGATGCGCTCGTCATCCTCGAGCATCGAATCTATGTCGAACAGATCGAGCGGATCACTCATCGACGTGGCCCCTCTGGCCTGAATCGGCTTTAAGTTCTTGTTCCAATGGCCGTTATAGCGGGAATGAACGTGGTGGTAAACCCCGTGCGCCGGGCCGGGACACCGTAGCCCGGACGCCTGTAATAAGATGGTCTATATGCCTGAGAGCGATCGGTCGGACGACATCGCCGAACCGCCTCGCCAGCCGGCCGAACATGTTCAAGGAGCCGTCCCAGGTCACTAACGTCCGGTCGTGACCATCCGGCGTCACGACGAAATTGGCATGCAGGTCGAAGTTGCCGCGGAACACCCGGCCCACGCCGACATAGCGCGCGCGTTCACCGTCCTGTTCCAGGCGCAGCCGCACGGTCGCGGGGCCGGAAAACCGGCCAATTCCGACCGCTACCGTGACGTCCGTGATACCGTCGAAGATTACGCGATGCGACACGTAAGTCGGCAGGAGTGGCGCGAAGCGGCTCATGTCGCACAGCAACGCGGAGACGTCCGCCGACCCCGCGTTCACCCGAAACTCGCCATCGAAATTCATGAATGCCCGATCAAAGCCTCCGCAACGATGCCGCCGAGGATATCGTAATCCGATATCTCCGCTGGCGCTTTTCCCACGCATTAACGAGAAAACCCCGCCGTAGCGGGGTGTTCCCGGACCCCTGCGCCTTCGTCGCAGCGTCTGGCGTTGGAAAGCCCGCAGGTCGAGCGATCGTTATTCGACCAGGCCGATCGACTCGAGCCAGTCCAGAACGTGTTCCCGGTCGAGCCGAAACACGCCGCCGGTCCCGGCACAATTGCCGTTGATGCCGAAGGACGTCACGCCGGCGATGACGTTGCTGTCGCCGAGAAAGTTCGGGCCGCCGGAATCCCCGAAACAAGTGCCGCCGGTGGAATGATTGTTCGACAGCAGCAGCGAGAAGTCGCCGGTGAAACCGGGCGTATTGATCTGGATCAGATGCGGCGTCGCGACCATCCGCGTCCGCTCCGATTCGATGAACACGGGATTGATTCGCTGCAAACCATAGCCTACCGCGGTGAAGGTCTGGTTTTGCTTGCCCCTCGCTCGTGCAAGTCTGTCCAGCTGGTCCTGATCCGGCAGAACGCCGTATTCGTCCCGAATGACCGGCTCGCTCAGCCAGACGACGCCGACGTCGCGTCCGATAAAGAACGCATCGTTGTAGTCCGGATGCGTCAGGACCGTCGTCAACTCGATGGCCGTGCCACCGCCCAACGGATAGCCGCCGTCCAGTATCTCCTGCTCCGTCGACTCGAACCAGACGCGGCCGCCGCTCGCGCCGAACGTGCAGTGCCCGGCTGTGATCATGACGGTCGGCGAAATCAGCGTGCCGCTGCATCGCCAGGCGGGCTCGCCTTCTTCGTCGAAGATCAGCAGGCCGACGTGCGGGTGACCGTCACCGTCGAGTTCGCCGTTCGTAACCGCCAGCAGAACACCGGCAAACAGGAACAGAGCGGCCGCCAGCAGGGCCGGCCCATACTTAATAATTCGCATTGAAATACCCCTTTATGTATATGTTTTTATTGCTTTAACCGGCAGATCATACCGCTCTGATCAAGCGGTACCGCCAGCCGCTTTTACATACTACAAGATAACGCCCTTTATTTAGGGCGCGTCCGACGCCGGCTCGCCGGCAGAGATTCCCGGCCGTGAATTCGCCGCGACTATTGCGCGACGCGGTGCGACTCGTCGGTCACCGGTTCAGCTTCGTCGCACACTGGATCGATTTCCCGCCCCCAGTCCCCGCCGCCGAAGCTGTTGATCGTCACCTCAAGGCCCTGACAGGTCTCGATGCGCGTCCTCACGGGGTGATCGGAGCTCACGCCGGACATCGAACCCACAGCGTCGGCTGACGGTGAAACGACGCTCAGTCGTCGCGCGGATCGCGGCCTGAAGCTCCGCGAAGGATCGAGATTTGCCTGGGCGGCATTCAGCGCTGCGACATCGTTGATACGCTGCACCGGATCGTTCGCGCGCGCGCCGCCGAGGTTGGCGTCCGCCCCGTAGGAACCGAGGAGTGCGGCGACCGCGCTGGCAAGGATAATGGCTCTCATCGTAGCTCGGAAAACTGTGTTCGGTTGAACATAACAGCAGGTTCGCCACCGGGAATTGAACGGGTTCACATAATTGAAACGCAGCGCCGAAACCGGGAAATGCGTGCCGTACGAACCTCGCCGGAGCAATGATTCCCGCCGGTTTTCCTGCGATACTCGCCGCCATGAGCACCGAGGCAGAAGAGTTTTCGACTCACCAGAAAGCGCTGGCGATCAACCTGGACGCGGGAATCTACGGCACGGTGGCCGAAATCGGCGCCGGTCAGGAGGTCGCCCGCTGGTTCTTTCGCGTCGGCGGCGCTGCGGGAAGCATCGCGAAGACGATGTCGGCCTACGACATGCAGGTCAGCGATCAGATCTACGGCAAGTCGGGCCGCTATGTGTCGCGGCAGCGGGTCGAGGCGATGCTCGACAAGGAATATCGCCTGCTGTGCGAGCGCCTCGGCGACGCACTCGAGAGCCACACCCGGTTCTTTGCATTCGCGGACACGGTCGCGGCTCGCAACTACACGGGCACGAATGATTGCCATGGCTGGATCGGATTACGATTCCAGACGGTTCCCGGCGGCGAGCCGAACGATATCGTCCTGCACGTCAACATGCTCGACTCGACCAACCTGCTGCAGCAGGAAGCGCTCGGCATTCTCGGTATCAACCTGATCTACGCGGCGTTCCATACGCCGGAGTTCACGGCGGATTTTCTTCATGAGCTCCAGGATGACCTGAACTCGAGTCGTGTCGAGATCGACATGGTGCATGTCAGCGGCCCGGCGCTGGAACATCTCGATTCACTGGAACTGGGCATGTCGCTCGTTCATGGCGACCTCGCACTCGCCGTGATGTTCGGACCGGATGGCCATTTGGCACCGCCTAACGAAGTCATTCGTAAACGGCCCGTCATCGTCGAACGCGGCCTCTACCAGCATCACACCGAGATCGACCCGGAAGTTCTCGCGTCGGCGCACCGGCAGCTACATCGCGAACTGCCGGATCCGCAACGCGAACCCCTGCCGCTGATGGAACTCAGCGTGAACAACCTGCGCGAGGGCACGGACATCGACCGCGATGAGTATATGCGCCGGCTGCGGGCGATCACGGCGCCCGGTCAGTGGGTGTTACTGACCCGTCTGCGCCATAGCTATAACCTGACGGACTACCTGCGACGCTATTCGCAGGAGCCCTTGCGCTTTGCAATGGGTACATCGACGCTCGCCATGCTGTTTGCCGGCGAATACTACGAGCAGTTACCGGGCGGCCTGCTGGAAGCGACCGGCAAGCTGTTCGCGGACAACGTGAAGAT
>JBLYYV010000040.1:0-3195 GCA_048550095.1 Gammaproteobacteria bacterium | reverse complement strand
GGCCCGGATTTTCAGCAACCCGAGGTCGACATCGACGAAGCGTGGGAGGCTTTCGACAGCGAACGCATCAAGCCGGCGTTGCCGGAGGACGTTGAATGGTGGCGGGCGTTCAACGACCCCGTGCTCGACGAGTTGATCGAAATTGCTTACGCGGAGAACCTGTCGCTCGAAGCAGCGGGCCTGCGGGTCCTGGAGTCGCGCGCGCAACTCGGCATCGCAGCAGGCACGCTGTATCCGCAACAACAAAATTTCGACGGCGCTGCGATTTTTACCGGCACCGACGATGTGAGTCTCTGGCAATACAACGCCGGCCTGAGTGTCGCCTGGGAAATGGATTTCTGGGGGCGCTTCCGCCGTGGCGTCGAATCGGCCGACGCGGCGCTGCTGGCGTCCGTGGCCAATTACGACGCAGTGCTGGTGCTGCTGCTGTCGCAGGTCGTCGATACCTATATCGTCATCCGCGCGACGGAGGCACAACTCGATATATCTCGCGAGAACGTCAAATTACAGCGGCGTAGTTTCGACATCACGGACGCCCTCTATCGCAACGGCGAGCAATCCGAACTCGACCGACAGCAAGCGCTGACGCTGCTGCTCGGAACCGAGGCGACAATCCCGAGCCTGCAGGCGACGCTCGACCGAGCGCGTAACGCTTTGAGCATCCTGCTGGGCCAACCGCCGGGCGACATAGAAGCCCTGATCGGCACGAGCGGCGACATCCCGGCCACGCCGACGGAGGTCGGCGTCGGCATTCCGGCCGACCTGCTGCGCCGTCGCCCGGACGTGCGTCAGGCCGAGCTGCAGGCGGCGGCGCAGAGTGCGTTGATCGGGGTCGCGCGAGCCGATCTCTACCCGAGTTTCGTGCTGACGGGATCGCTCGGTCTCGTCTCGACGTCGGGCACGGGATCGGCCGATGGATCCTTCTTCGACGGCGACAGTCTGACTTTTACCGGCGGGCCCGCATTCAGCTGGCCGATCTTCAACTACGGAAGATTGAAGAATAATGTCCGGGTCCAAGACGCACGCTTCCAGGGGGCCGTGGTCAATTATCAAAACACCGTGCTGACGGCGGCGCGCGAGGTCGAGGACGCCATCACCGGCTACGTTCGCGGGCTGACCCAGCAGGAGATTCTGAAACGCGGCGTCGAGGCCGCCACGCGCTCCACCGACCTGTCGATGATCCGCTACAAGGAAGGCTTCTCCGACTACCAGCGCGTTTTGAATGCGCAGCAGTCGCTGTTCGGCCAGCAACAACGTTATATAACCGCGGTCAGCGACACCGTGCGCAGCCTGACAGCTCTATATAGAGCGCTGGGTGGCGGGTGGGAGATTCGTGCCGGCGACAACTTCATCGACGACGAGACCATAGAGGCGATGCAGGAGCGCACAGACTGGGGCAAGCTGCTGGACGTCGGAGCCGTCGAGAATCCCGACAAGCAAGACAAAGTGTTCCCGCAACCGGACTGGTGAGCAACAAGCATGAGTGAAAACGAGAGCGAACAGCCATGCGAGTCGGATGCCGTCGAGCAATCCGACGCGCCAACCCAAACACCAGGCGGCAAAGACCCGGTGCGCAAATGGACCCTGGTGACGCTGGGTGTCATCGTGCTGTTACTTGCCTGGTATCTCGGCGCAGACAGGTTCACGCCTTTCACCAGCCAGGCTCGCATCGACGCGTACGTCATTCCTATCGCGCCGCAGGTCACCGGCAACGTGCTGTCGGTGAACGTGGAGAACAACAAACTCGTTGAGAAAGGCGACACACTGCTGACACTCGACGACGCCAAATATCGACTGGCGGTCATACGCGCAGAGTCGGACCTCGAGCAGGCGCGACAGCAACTGGGTGCATCGAGCGCCGGGGTCGACTCCGCGGCGGCGAATATCAAAGCCGCGGAAGCTGAACTCGTCCGCTCGAGAAAAGACTATGACCGCATGCGCCGTATTCGCGCCGAAGAACCCGGCGCAATCTCGCAGCGCCGGCTCGATCTGGCCGAGTCATCGCTGAGGGCGGCCGAAAGTCGCGTCACGGCGGCTCGAGCCGAACTCGAGCGCGCACGCCAGACGCGCGGCAGCGAGGGCGCCGACAACGCGCAGGTACAAGCCGCCTTGTCCGCGCTGAACCAGGCCCGGCTGGAACTGGAGTGGACGCGCGTGCGCGCGCCGGCCGGCGGCCTCGTGACGGACCTGCAACTCGAAGTCGGCAACCTCGCCCAGCCCGGCAAACCGTTGATGACGTTCGTCGGCATAAACGACGTCTGGATCCAGGCGGACATGCGCGAGAACAACCTCGGGCACATTCAGGAGGGCGACCCGGTCGAGATCGCGCTGGATGTGCAGCCCGGGCGGATCGTCGCAGGCCGCGTGCGCAGCATCGGCTTCGGCGTCGACTCTGGAACGTCGACCGCGCTCGGCAGCCTGCCGACGATCACCAACGACCGCAACTGGCTACGCGACGCGCAGCAGTTTCCGGTCATCATCGAACTCACCGACCCGGAAAAGCTGGGCCTTCGCGTCGGTGCGCAGGCAACCGTACTGATCTATACCGAGGACAGTTTTCTGCTCGTGCCGCTCGGCAAGTTGTACATGCGCCTGGTGACTTTGTTTTCTTTCTTATACTGATCCATGACGGCCACGGCGCTCACCCGGACTGACGACGTCGCGATCGCGGATGTGCGAACGCTGCGTCTCGCCGCGGGCCTCGCGCTGGCGTTCGGGTTGTCACAGGCCATCGGCTGGCCCGCTTCCTTCATCAGCGCGGTTCTGACATCTGTGCTGCTTGCCCTGCCGACGCCGGCCCCAACGCTAAAGACGTGCATCGGCTTCGTATTGGTCATGTCGATATCGCTCGCCATTGGTATCCAGTTGCTGCCGTTGCTCCACAATCAGCCAGGCGCGGGCGTTGTGATGACGATCCTCGCATTGTTCTGGGTGTTTTATTTCGGTGCGCGCGGCGGCCAGCCACTACTGTCGGCCTTTTTGCTGGTCGGACTGACGCTGATCCCGGTCATGGGATCCGAATCCATCGACGTGGCATTGGTACTTTTATGGGCACTCGCGCTCAACGCGATGGCGGCCTTCATATTTGTCTGGTTCGCATTTGCTCTGTTTCCGGACCCACCGGTTTCCGGGTCGAGCGCGCCGGCGCAACCCGCAACCGCGCCGCCGGACGCAGCGCTCGCACGGCGGAGCGCT
>JBLYYV010000039.1:0-6532 GCA_048550095.1 Gammaproteobacteria bacterium | reverse complement strand
CGGCGAACCGGTTTATACGATCCTGATCGATCAGCATTTAGTTGGATATGTTTAATTTCTGGCTGACCAGGCTTTGCGCTTCCTCGACCGTCTTGACTATTAGCGTCATCGTGAAGTCTTCAGTTACTAAGAGTGGCTGCGGCTTTGATCGCCAGGCTAACTGGCGCTGTTACCGATCGCATTGAAAAACTCATCTCGAACGCGATCGTCGTCCTTGAACGCGCCGAGCATTTCTTCGGTAACCATTTTGATCCGCGTCTTGTTGACGCCGCGCGTGGTCATGCACTGATGCTGCGCTTCAACGACAACAGCGACACCGCGCGGTTGCAGTGATTTGTCGATGCATTCGGCGATTTCCGCGGTCAGGCGTTCCTGCACCTGCAATCGCTTGGTGAAAGCCTCCACGACGCGAACGAGTTTACTGATGCCGGCCAGCCGTTCGTCCGGCAGGTAAGCGAGATGAATCCGCCCGATGAACGGCGCCATGTGATGCTCGCAGTGCGAGGAGAAATCGATGTCGCAAAGCGTAACGATGCGCCGGTAGTCCTTGACCGACTGAAAGGAGTTTCTGAGCAAAGCGTGCGGATCCGTTTCGTAACCGGCGAACCAGTCACCGTAGGAGCCAATGACCCGCGCCGGCGTGCGTACGAGGCCCGGTCGATCGGCGTCCTCGCCGATCCAGCGCAACAAGGTCCGGACGGCGTCTTCGGCGTCTTCGCGACTCGGTTTCTCGGTCTTGTCTTTGCTCATTTCGTTTCCGTTGGGTCGACGGCGGCTCCTGCCGCCTGGCCGACGCTGTCGTCCAGATCCTGCGGCGTGTTGACGTTTCGCAGGGACCCGGATCTCCGCAGCTCGATCAGTTCCACATCGCAATCGCGCAGCAACCGGCGTGGACTGAGGGCCTGCCCCGTCGCCGGCTGACGCGAGAACCGCGCAAGGGTAGCGGGTTCATAAATCGTGCACAACGGCTCGGCGTAGCCGTCGACCGGGCTGCGGTATGCGGTAGCCCCCTTGTGGGCATTTCTCGACTGTACCAGATCCGCCAGGGTTCGCTCGTCGAGGCCGGGAAGGTCGCAGGCGACGACGAACCAGGCCGCGCCGGGATTCGACCGGTGTGCCGATCGCAGCCCGCCCGCCGGTCCGAGCCCGGGGTAATCGTCATGGATCGCAGGAAACGTGCTACGCAGTTCGTCCGCCGTCTGAACCGCCGCGATCGACACATACGCCTTGGAGACCAGCGGCTCCAGCAGTCGATGCGTTCGCGCAAGCAACGTCTGCCCATCGATTTCGATGGCCGCCTTGTCCGAACCGAATCGCCGGCTCCGCCCGCCCGCCAGAACAAGGCCGAACAATGGCGCCACGCTGTCGTTTTTCGATCGGGTCATCGCTTGAAAAGCGCATGCACGAGCATGCTGTTGCGTCAGGCCGGGGCGCCGTAGTCGCTCTTGCCGCCGGTTTTGCTGACCAGGTGCACGCGATCGATGACGATATCGTGCGACAGCGCCTTGCACATGTCGTAAACCGTGAGCGCAGCGATGCTCGCGCCCGTCAGCGCTTCCATTTCGACGCCGGTCTTGTGCGCGACTTTGGTCTCGCAATCGATCTGGACGTCGCCATCCGCATTCAACTCGATGCGGATCTTGCAGCCGTCGAGTCCGATTGGATGACAGAACGGGATCAATTCATGCGTTTTCTTGGCCCCCATCGTTCCAGCGATGATCGCGGTCTGAAACACCGGCCCTTTGGCCGTCGCAATGTCACCGTCATGAATCGCGGTGCGCACCGCATCGGGCAGACGCACCAGAGCCCGCGCATGCGCCGTACGTGACGTGATGCGCTTGTCGCTCACGTCGACCATCGTCGGCTGATTGTCTTTATCCAGGTGGGACAGCATGAGCTTTCCTTTCGATCAGTTCCTGTCGTCGGGGACCTCGGGCGAAGCCGGATAGTCTCCGGTCAACCAGGCCTTCGTATAGTTGACCAGCAGGGACGCGATACCCCAGGTGAGCCCTACGACGACGCCGGCATCGATGATACCGCGCCATGGCTGCACGAGTTGATCGACGAGCACCACCAGGATGACGATACCGATGGTGGCCCACCATGCGATGAGACGAGTTCTTCGCGCGGCACGGAAGTAGCCGAAACAGAACATCGGCGCCAGGATCCTGACCCACAGCGGTTCCGCGGAACGGTACAAATAGAGTGCCCGCGCTGCCACCCGCGGCGCGAACTTCTTCTGAAACCCACGATAGCCCTCGCTCCACGCCATAAACAGTACATTGGCCAGCAGCACCGCCCATTGCAGCGGGGACAGACTCATCTCGAATGCTTCGGCCGCGATCGGAGCGAGCCGCCAGACGGCATACGCGCAAACTGCCGCGCCCCCGGCAGCACCCCATACGGCCGCGAACCCGTTGCGGGCAAATTGAGATTCTGCAGCGATTGGCGTCGACACTCTGTATTAGCGCTCGTAGATTTCAGCTAGCCTTTGATATCATCTTCGCCTGCTTCTTGCATCGAATAATCAGCAATCGGTCCGCGCATCGCGCAGGCCGGAGAAATGGCAATGGCTCGAACGATCATCGAAAAGCTCTGGGACGAACACAGCGTAGCGGACCTCGGAGACGGCAGCCACCTCTTGTATATCGACCGCGTTTTCTTTCATGAGCGAACGGGCAGTATCGCCCTGAAAGGTCTCGAAGCGACCGGACGGAAGGTCCGCAACCCGGAGCAGGTCTTCGGCTGCATGGACCATATCGTCGATACGCTTCCGGGACGGACCGATGACACGATGGTGCCGGGCGGGACCGCATTTATTACGGAAACTCGTGATGCCGCGATCGCAGCGGGCGTTCACCTGTTCGACCTGGGCGACGAGCGCCAGGGAATCGTCCACGTCGTGTCGCCCGAACAGGGCATCGCCGTGCCGGGCGTGACGCTGGTTTGCCCGGACAGCCACACCTGCACTCAGGGCGCGCTCGGAGCGCTGGCCTGGGGCATCGGCTCCACCGAGGCCGAACACGCGATGGCGACCAAGACGCTGGTCGTCAAAAAGCCAAGACTGATGCGCGTGCGCTTCGACGGGCAACCGGGCAACGGCGTCACGGCCAAGGACCTGATCCTGCACCTGATCGGCGCATACACGGCCTCCGGCGGCGTCGGCTTTGCGATCGAGTTCGCGGGCGAGGCCGTTCGCGCGATGCCGATGGAAGCGCGTTTCACGCTATGCAATATGGCCGTCGAATTCGGCGCCTGGACAGGTATCATCGCGCCGGATGAAACGACGTACGCATACAGTGAGGGGCGCCCGTTTGCACCGCACGGCGATCTTTGGGATCGGGCGGTCGAGCACTGGCGAACGCTCCCGACCGACGAAGGCGCGGTCTTCGACCGGGAAATTGTTATCGACTGCGCGGACATCGTCCCGACGATCACGTGGGGCACGAGCCCGCAGCATGCGACCGGCATCGATGCCAACGTGCCGAACCCTGCCGACGAATCCGACGAGAACCGCCGCAAATCGATGGAACGCGCCCTGGCCTACATGGGCCTCGAACCCGGCACCCCACTCGAGGGACTGCCGATCGATTCTGCCTTCATCGGCTCGTGCACCAACAGTCGGCTCAGCGACCTCCGCAATGCGGCGGCCGTGCTGAAGGGCCGTAAGGTCGCGGACGGCGTCAAAGCGATCTGCGTACCCGGCTCCGGCCTGGTCAAGAAGGCCGCGGAAGCCGAAGGACTCGACAAGGTTTTTACCGATGCCGGCTTCGAATGGCGTGAAGCAGGCTGCTCGATGTGCTTCTTCGCCGGTGGCGAGAACCTCGGCATGGAAAAGCGCGCGGTCTCGAGCACCAACAGAAACTTCGAGAACCGCCAGGGTCCGCGAACCAGAACTCACCTGGCAAGCCCGACGACCGTCGCCGCTTCGGCGATCGCCGGTAAGATTGCCGACGTCCGCAAGCTGGAGGCGCCATAGGGCGTTTACGGGATGGAAAAATTCATCGAACTCACCGCCATCGCCGCGCCGATGCTCGAGATCAATATCGACACCGACATCATCATCCCGAGTCGCGAGATGAAGCGTGTCTCGAAGCAGGGCCTGGGCGAAGGGCTCTTCGCCGGGCGCCGCTACAGGGAACCCGGCGGCCGTGACGAGAACCCGGACTTCATCCTGAACCGCGAACCCTATCGCGACGCGCAGATCCTGCTGTCCGGCGCCAACTTCGGTTGCGGCTCGTCGCGCGAACACGCGGTCTGGGCGCTGTCCGAATGGGGTATCCGCGCGATTATCGCGCCGAGCTTCGGCGCCATTTTTTACGGCAATTGTGTACGCAACGGCATCCTGCCGATCGCCCTCGACGATACGCGCGTGAAAGAGATGGCCGGTATCGTCGAGGCGAATCCGGCCGAGAACCGAATCACGATCAATCTCGAATATCAGAAGGTCGTCGCGGCCGACGGGCGCACCGACGATTTCGAGATCGCGCCGGCCGATCGTGAGATGCTGATGGAAGGACTCGACGCGATCGCCGTCACGATGAAGCGTGACGACGAGATACTCGCGTTTCAGGCCCGGGATCGTATCAAGCGGCCGTGGATCTACATATCCGCTGAATGACTCGCGGCTTCTTTCGACGGGGCAACCCGTAATTTCGTATCGATCTTTTCCTTCAGCGCCTGAATAGCAACCGGGTCGTTACCCCATGCTCCCAAATCTATGATGGGGAAATCCTCCGGCACGTCAGCCAAATGCACCAACGCCGGGATGTCGTACTGCGAATGCATACCCGCGGCGGCAATCGTATAAGAGAAAAACAACAGCTTGTCGACGCCGTTGGCGTGGATCTTCTCCACTACTTCCGCGGGTTTCGGCTCCTTGAATGACATCCATCCCTTGCCGAGATTCTCCCGGCTATAGCCGTCGGCTACGAGCCTGTCCAATATGCGTTCGCCGAACAGCATCTCATGCTCGGTCTGCAGCGGCCACAACTCATCCCACTCCTCCGGCTGACCGTGCGCGACCAGCAAGACGCCAATCTGCTCCTTGTCGGTAGCGCCGCGATTTTTGTTCACGCGATCCACGAACATCTGGTGCATGAGTTCCGAATCCCACAGGGGGCCGACAAACTGCAGTTCGGCGCCGTATGCTTCCGGATCCATTTCCCTGATCTGATGCTCCCCCTCGGCCGTGTGGCTGGAAATGGTCACGAAGACTTCCATCACGATGATGCGGCTGGCGCCATCGTTCAGCGCTTCGATGACCGCGGCGCCCGCGCGCGGATTATCGTCGAGGAAGGACAGGTAGAACCGCGTGTCGTTATCCCCTGCAAGACGATACGCCTGCTCGAGGCTCTGGAGCATCGCGATGTGCTTCTGGCGATGCTCGCTCTTGCCGACCCTCAGGTAGCTGTCGCGAAGATTTTTAAAAAAATACGGCCGCGCCATGAACGGGATGAAGTCGATCCCTTGCTCATCGAACTCGTTCATCTGGTTGATCCAGCTGATCGGATCGTAGACCGGCGGCTCGCCGTGGGTCAGATAGACGACGGCGGTGTGACCATCGCCGGGGTCGCCCTTCTCGCGTACCAGCTCCGGCATCGGGCGATAGTCTTCGCGCGACAGCACCGACGCCGTCATCAGATACCACCCGGCCGCATACGCGACGATCGCCATGGCGACGGCACCCCATCGCGCAGTGCCGGAAAAGTTTCTCGCGATGACCACGATGAGCGCGAACACCGCGATAAAGGTCAGGCTCAGAAAGCTGCTCATATGCAGCGGATGCGACGTGAGGTATTGGATGTAGGCGGAGCCGGCCAGCGCCGCCAGCAAGAGCACGACGAACCAGCGAAATATCGAACGCATGATTATCGCTCCGGAAAAATGCGGAGCTATTAGTCTCATTGCTCGAACGCGAGGATAATCCGCAGTTCTACCTAGACGCGTTAACGCAAGCGCTATTCCGCGCCGACCGCACCCTGCTCGATCAGCGCATCGATTTCATCATCCGAGTAACCCGCCTCTGCCATCACTTCGCGGGTGTGCTGACCCTTGCGCGGCACGTCACGATGGATGCCGAAGCGCTGGCCGCCCATCTCAAGCGGCAGTGCCGGCAGACGCGCCTTCTCGCCCGCGCGATCGCCGTCGGTGACGGTGACATCCAGCAGCCCACCGCTTGCATTGAGATGGGCGTCGTCGAACAGCTCTTCCGGCCGGGCGATTGGCGCGAACGGCAGCCCCGTCGCCTCCAGCTTCGTCATCAGGTCCTGCTTCGTATACTGCTTGAAGGTGTCCTTGATGATTGGCAGCAAGCGATCCTTATGCGCGACGCGATCGTTGTTCGTCTCGAGCGTCGAATCGGCGGCCAGGTCGTGCAACTCGAATGCCTCGCACAACAGCTTCCACTGCTTGTCGCTGACCACACCGACGAAGACCTGGTCGTCGTCGCCGGTTTCGAAGACCTGGTAGATCGCCCAGGCCGACACCCGCGCCGGCATCGGCGCCGCTGCCTTACCGGTGACCGCGTATT
>JBLYYV010000038.1:0-4797 GCA_048550095.1 Gammaproteobacteria bacterium | reverse complement strand
CGGGAAGCCAAGAGCTAGACCATGATGCAATTGGTTTTTCGCTGGGGAATCAGCGCGATACTTGCCAGCCTGTTGGTATTCACTGCGATAGCAGTGATCGACCCTTCGATCCTGGGTAGATTTTATTTGCGATCCGGCGACGTCTACGAATTCGATGGTGTCGCGGGTCCCACACACGACACGATCGTCGCCGATCCACGACCCACGAGCTGGACCGAGTTCAGCGACGGCGGACCGTCCCGCCTTGCGATTCTGCTCACGGATCCTGATTCGGCCTGGCTCGGCCTTGCGCACGGACTGAAGTCGGTCGGCGTGCCGTTCATCATTACTGACGACCCGCAACGAGCAATACGACACCGGGTCATCATGGCTTACCCGAGAATCTCGGGACGCGTTATCGCGGCAGACTCGCTGCGCGCCCTCGGCGCCCATGTCCGGAGCGGCGGCACGCTGCTCGGCGTCAACGTGCTGGGCGGCGGCCTGCAGGAAGTTTTCGGATTCGATGAAGTCCGAGCGACGCGCGAACATAGGGTGGTTCGTTTCGATCCGGCGCACGTTCTGTCGACCGACCTCGCGACGCCGGAGGAGCTGGAGATCCGTATTGCGGCGACATCGGCACCGGAAAAGACCATCGGCGCGCACGAATACCTCGGTACCCGCAATCCGGCCGTCGCAACCTATGCAAACGGCGCCGCCGCGCTGACGTGGCGCGCCTATAGCGGGGGCTACGCCTATGCGCTGGGCTTCGACCCCGGCCTGCTGCTGCAGAAGGCTCATGGATACCGGCTGGAAGGCATCGCGCCGGCCTATGTGAATACCTTCGAGCCGAGCGCAGATGTCATTCTGCGGCTGATCCGCGACATTTACCGACGCGGCGAACCGCGCGCCGTCACGATGCACACCGTCCCATGGAATAAATCACTCTCCGTCAACGTCACGCATGACGTCGACTACAACAAATCCTTGGCCAACTCTGTCGAGTATGCGCGCATGGAGCGCAGCCTCGGCGTAACAGCAACCTATTTCATTCAGACGAAATACATCAGGGACTGGAATGACGAAATCTTCTTTAATGATCGGAATATCGCACACCTGAAGACCCTGTCAGGGCTTGGCATGGAAATCGCGAGTCACTCCGTATCGCATTCGAAAGTGTTCTCACGATTCCCACTAGGGACTGGCGATGAACGGTATCCCGACTATGTACCCTACGTTTACGAAGAACGATCCACTTATAATGGCACCGTTCTGGGGGAACTGCGCGTGAGTAAATTTCTGCTCGACCAATTCTCTGACAGCGCGCCGGTGGTTTCATTTCGTGCCGGCTACCTGGAGAACCCCTTTTCGCTGCCCCAGGTGTTGCAGGCGACCGGGTACGCTTACGACTCGACGATGACGGCCAACAACGCACTCTCGCATCTACCCTATCGACTCAACTATGGCCGTAGCGGCGACACCGAGGTCGAGGCATGGGAGTTTGCTGTCACCATCGAGGACGAGCGGTCGCCGCCATTGCCGCAACGCCTCGACCAAGCGGTCGCCACGGCTCACAAAATCGCTCACTACGGTGGCAACTTCGTTCTATTGATACATCCGAATGCACTGGGCGAAAAAATGAAGTTTCAGCGCGAGCTGATCATCGCCCTGAAACCGATTGCCTGGTTCGGGTCGATCGCAGAGTTTGGCGAATGGTGGCGCGCGCGTGATTTTGTCGAGATCGACTCGGAGCTCGAACAGGGGGTGCTGCGCGTCAATGTCCGCTCTCCGATGACCATCTCCGGCCTGACACTAATTGCGCCGGCCGGATTCGAACTCGAATTTCCGCAGGACGATATCATCGCGTCGGTCAAAGATGAACGTATCGTGCTGCAAGAATTCGAACAGCAGATCGAACTGGTATTCAGGAGAGCCCGGTGAATATCCGCATCGCCATGCTCGCGGCCTATCTGGTGGTCGCTAACGGGAGTTCATCGATGGCTGGCCAACGGCTGGCGCTATGTGAGGGCGGTGTTGACGGCGACCCCCCATATCTGCGGCCCGATGGCAGAGCGTGGAGTCTGCAGATCGTCGAGAGCCCGCGCGAAGAGTGCGTGGCTATCGACATCGACGCACAACGCGATGACATTTCCTGGTTTAAACTGGTCCCTGAAAACGTCGCCGAGAATACGGTAAAGGGTCTCGGGCTGCTTGGAGTTATGAACGAATCCGGGTTCCACGTGAGTGAAGTGATCCCTCTCGCAACAGATCCATCGCCGCCACAACCGCGCGACCTAACTTTGCCGGTCGACGAAGACCTGTTGAAATTGCTCGACATCGCGACGTTCGGCGCGGAGGAACGCGCGGTCCTGCAAGCGGCGTCGACGGATGTATCGATCTCCTGCACGCGCGGCACCCGACCGGCCGGCATGCTCCTTACCGCCGAGGATCGGCGTCTGCCGAAGGGCGCGCAGCTTTCAGCAACGATCACATATAAAGCCGACGCAGATTTTAGCTTCGGAGTGTCCGGTCCCGATCAATTGCGACGCGAGTCACCCTCGCTGATCGGCGCGCTAACGGCAAGCGGTTCTTCCCGCACAACGACGCTGGCGCTGCCAACAATCGAAACGGATGGTCGTCACGGTTTTAGTATCTTATGCCCGGCAGACAGCGGGACGCTGACGGTTCAGCGCCTGGTGCTGCAACCGGCCGATGACATGGTGCTACAAGCGCGGGCAACGTGGATATGGCGTCATAACCGCTGGTCGAGCGATCCAGCCGAGCTGGTCAGCGAACTCGTCGATGCAGCAATGACGACCGTTTTCGTAGCGATCCCCCTCGGCGGGTCTCCCCTTCGCGTTACACAACCCGATGCGCTGGCGCGATTTATTGACATAGCAACCGATGCCGGCATCGCCGTCTGGGCCGTCGAAGGCGACCCGGAAGCGATTACCCCCGAAGGCAGGAACAACTTTAGATCGCGTGCGCATGCATTCGTCGAGTTCAATTCCGGTCGGCGTATGGATCAACGACTGCGCGGAATTCAGTATGACATCGAGCCATACCTGATTCGCGGCTTCGATCTCGACCCGGAGACGTGGCTGGCCGCGTACATTGAAACGCTGCGGGAGTTACACGAGATTGCATCCGTACCGATCGAGGCTGCGGTACCGTTCTGGTGGGCGGATTTAGACCTGAACGGTCGGCCCGTGATCGATGCGATGGCGCAATACGTAGTCGGCATAACGGTAATGAACTATCGGACCGAGTCGCAACAAATTCTCGCGAATGCGGCGCCTTACCTGAAATGGGGGCACGAGTACGCACGACACGTGCGGATGGCGCTGGAGGCCGGCCCGATCGAGGACCAGACGCTACACAACTATCGACCAAGTCGCACTGGTCGGGTCTGGCAGATCGAGATCGGCAGTGAGACGGCTCTGTTGCTTCGCAAGGCGCCGGCGGCGAATCCGCACGGCCCGACTTTCGCCCGTTCGCATGACTCACCGGTGCCGGCCAGCCGAACGACTTTTCATGGCCAGAGGGAAAAACTCGACGCACTCTTGCCTCGCGTGATCAGGCAATGGTCAGCCTGGCCCGCGTATGCGGGCGTGGCGCTGCACGAATACCTGCCCGACTGATATCGGAACGGGTCAGGCCGGGAAGAAGTCGATTGGCTTCGTGGTCGTGATCCGGGCGACGTCCTTAGCCTCGAAGCGGAACAGCTTGATACGGCTGATCAGCTTGCGCTGCAGTTCCGAATCCTCGATCTCGCTCGTCACGATCTCGCACATCGACACGGCGCCGGAGGGCTCGATCGTCAGACGCAGGACCATCTTGCCCTGCAGACTCGGGTCGCGGCGCAACGCACGGTTGTACAGCGCATAAATCGCACCCTTATTCTGATCGAAGACCATCTCGATCTCTTCGCGGCTCCGCGCGGGCGCATCGATCGCATCCGGACGATCCACCAGTGGCGCGGCTTCTAGTCCCGCGACCGTGCTCGATACCGCCGTCGTTGCCAATGCCGCATCCAGGCCCGCACCACCGGTATCGCGGCTCATCGCCGCCGTGTTGATGCCGCCGCTGCCCTTGCCGGCTTTCGACGTAATCATGGAACGTTCGGAGCGCTTCGCCTCGCCGGCCGCGCCGGCAAGCTGCCGGTCCGACCTGACGCTGGCAAGGGCCTGGTTGTCGCGCAGATCCGCGAGATCATCCGCAAACGGCAACAGACCGGCTACAGAGGCCTTCTTGCGCGCATCCTCGACCTTGTCAATGGGTTTCGGCTCGGGCTTCTTCTCGACGACCTTCGGCTCCGGCTTTTTCTCCTCGACGATCTTGGGCTCTTCGGGTTTCGGCTCGGGCTTCGTTTCGACGACCGGCGGCGGCGGTGGTGGCGGCGGCTTCGGCTTGTCGAGAATCAGCTTCGCGAAGCGCGGCGGCACGCGGTCAGCCTCATCGCGATCGATCTCGGGTATCGGCAGCAACGACAACAGGATCGTGAGCACCAGCGTGGCGATCAAGACCTTCTTCGCGATCGCGCGAAGCTTGTCGTTATCCTCGTCGGCAAAATCCCACGGCAATGCCCATGTGCGATACATGACGCTCATGACGGACCCAGCCCCGCCGCGGCATCCGCGGCCGCCTGCATCGACGATGAACGGCGCATGACCGCCAGCGAAATCTGACCATAGTCGGCCGACGTGCACGTTGCCATCACGCGCTTCAGTAACTTGTAGGGCAACTCCTTGTCACCCATGATCGTGACTTCGCGGTCGTCAATATCCTGCATCGCATCCTGCCGGAGCACGCGGTCGCTCT
>JBLYYV010000037.1:0-5370 GCA_048550095.1 Gammaproteobacteria bacterium | reverse complement strand
GATGGACTCGGTAAAGCCTTTGGGCCCGAGTCCCGCAACTTCATCGAATGCGAGCTGGGGGCCCGTGGCGATGACCAGGTAGTCATAGGGAATGCACTCGCCGTCCGCGAGTTCGACTTCGTTCTCGTCCGGAAGGACCCGGGCCGCCGCCTGACCGATGAACTCGATACCGTGTTTCGCTAACAGCGGGGGGAGGTCCACGGTGATTTGTTGCGGAGTCCGCCAGCCGACGGCGACCCAGGGATTCGAAGGCGTAAATTCAAACCGATTGGTATCGTTAACGACGACGATTCTATGACCCTTGCCCAACTGTGCCTTCAATTCATAGGCCTGAGACATCCCCCCGATCCCTGCGCCTAGAATGACGATTGTTGCCATCACGAGCCTCCTTCTGAGCTTGCAGAACCGTCGCCGGTACCCGTCAGATTGGTTTTGCGCTACAGACTAGCGATCATTATATTAGATTTATCTTGTTTAGTAAAGCCTATATCAGGTATTCCTATTTTAGCTTTAATCTAATATAATAATCGGGTATTCAGATCCGCTGTCACCCCTAAGCAAGCGAGGATCCATGAAGCTTGAAGAGATGAAACAGCACGCCGACGAGGCGACGCAGATGCTCAAAGCACTGGCGAACAGGAACCGTCTGATGCTGCTCTGCACATTGTCGGAAGGCGAGCAATCGGTCGGTGAGCTAAATGACCGCATCGATCTGAGCCAGTCGGCACTGTCGCAGCACCTCGCCGTGCTGCGTCGAGACGGCCTCGTGACCACCAGGCGAGAATCCCAGACGATCTACTACTCCATCGCCGAGGGGCCGGCCGCCAAGGTCATTCACCTGCTGCACGACATGTACTGCGAATAGCCGACAGACCGCCGGCGACGACCGTCGTCGGTTAACATGCGCCCGGGACCCGAATCACCACCACGACAAGGAAGCGAGAGTGGAACATGCCTGACTCGAAAAAGATCTTCGTCATCCTCGACCCGACCACGATGGAGCAACCGTCGCTGGTCATGGCCGAATCGATCGCACAGGATTACAACGCCCACAGCGACGCGCCGGCAAGTATCCATGCCTATTGCTGCATCGATGAGAAATCGATCCGGCATGATATCGGCGTGGACAGCGATCAGGCGCACGCCGATACGCGCGACCGCATCGGCGCCTGGGTTGAGCGAATCGTTGCGCATACCCGATCGCTCGAGCTGTCGGTCGACACGGAAATTGAAATCAGCCGGAACTGGCGCAAGGCGATTGCGGCGGCGGTCGCGCGCTATGATTGCATGGTTGCCGTCAAGGGTATGTCCCAGCATCCGAAGTTCATGCGTCTCTTTCGTGACACGTCGGACTGGCAACTGCTGCGCGACTGCAACTGCCCGGTGTACCTGGTCAAGACCTCGCCGAACCGACACGTTCGCAAAGTGCTCGCCGCGATCAAACACCGCACAGAGAAGCAGGCATACACCGATGCGAACGACATGATCCTGGAAACCGCCCGGGGCATATCAACGGGGCTCGGTGCGGAGTTACACGTTGTGACTGCCTACAAAGACAACTTTAACTATCCCGATCGCCAGAAATTCGCCGACCGATGCGGCCTGCCGAGAAACCGCGTCAGGGCCGAGATGGGCTCGCCACAGGAAGCCATTGCCAAGGCGGCGAACGAAATCGGCGCTGATCTGATCGTCATCGCGCGCGTCGGCAAGCCGGCCGCGACCCGCGACGTCGGCCATACTTCAGAGAAGGTCATCGATGCGCTGAACGCGAATCTGCTCGTATTGCCTATGACGGCTGACACATGACGGAAGCGATCGACGACAGGATCCGCTCGATCGTAGCGGGCATCGCGATTCCGGACACGGGCCTGGACCTCGGCGCGGCTCAGGCGGGGATCGACATCGTCGTTGCGGGCGACACTGCAGACATTCAAATCACGCTGGGTTTTCCCGCCGACGGATTCGCCGATGAACTCGGCCAAAGCGTTGCGACCAGCGTGACTGCGGCAACCGATCTGCGCGACGCGAACGTCAAGGTGAACTGGCGCGTGAAACCACACGCCGTGCAGGCCTCGCTCGACCCTCTGAAGAACGTCAGGAATATCATCGCGATCGGCTCCGGCAAAGGCGGTGTCGGCAAATCGACCACCGCCGTCAATCTCGCCCTCGCATTGGCGGCCGAGGGCGGACGCGTCGGCGTTCTGGACGCAGATGTCTACGGGCCGAGCCAACCGCGGATGCTCGGCGTGACGGGCCGGGACGTCGAGAGCCTTGACGGCAAGACGATGGAACCTGTCGAAGCGCACGGCGTGCAGACCGTCTCGATGGGCTTTTTGGTCGACGAAGACAAGCCGATGATCTGGCGGGGCCCGATGGTAACGCAGGCGCTGCAACAGCTCGTTTTTCAGACCAACTGGAACGACCTCGACTACCTGATCGTTGACCTTCCGCCGGGCACCGGCGATACGCAACTGACACTGACCCAGAAGGTGCCGCTGGCCGGCGCCATCATCATAACGACTCCACAGGACATCGCCCTGCTCGATGCTCGCAAGGGCCTCAAGATGTTCGAGACCGTCAACGTCCCGGTCCTCGGCGTCATAGAAAACATGAGCACACATGTCTGCAGTGCATGCGGCCATGAGGAATCGATCTTCGGAACGGGCGGCGGCGACAGCCTCGCCGAGGAAAGCGGCGTGCCGCTGCTGGGCAGATTGCCGCTCGACATAGACATACGTCGCGATGCAGACGGTGGTGCCCCGACGGTCGTTGCGAAGCCCGACAGCGCAGCCGCCCACGCGTATCGCGCAGCCGCGCGCAAAGCAGCAGCCGTGTTGTCGTTGCGCAAAGTGGAACACAAAGGGGCGTTTCCGCCCGTCGTCGTCGAATAGCCCGCGCCCGAACTACCAGGGGCTCAGCACGACCCTGGGATCGGCGGAGGCATTCGCCGCCGTCGCCGTCAGCGCCGCCGCGAACTCACGCGCATCCCGGTTGAATACGGGCTCGAGCTCGGCGGCCTCCCCCGACGCGATGATCTGCTCAATCGGCGGCTCGCCATAGAGCGTCGTCCGCTGCCGCGGACTGCGGCCGAGCGACGTAATGAGTTCATTCATCGCATGCGGAGGCAATTCTTGCCCGAAATCAGCACCGGCCGCCCGCGAGATCGATTCGTTCATCAGCGTGCCGCCGAGATCGTTGGCGCCGGCGCGCAAGCAGTCCGCGACGCCTTCCGGCCCCATCTTCACCCACGACACCTGGATGTTCGGGATTAACGGATGCAATGCCAGCCGGGCAACGGCGTGCATCAGGATGGCCTCGCGATAGGTCGGACCGGGTCGGGACATGCCACGCAGATGCATCGGCGCTTCCATATGCACGTAGGGCAGCGGCACGAATTCTGTGATGCCGCCGGTGGCGCTCTGCAAGGCTCGCAACCTGAACAGGTGGCGCGCCCAATGCTCGGTCGTCTCAAGGTGCCCGAACATGATCGTAGACGTCGTCCGCACGCCGACACCGTGCGCCGCCGCAAGTACGTCGAGCCATTCCTGCGTGGTCAGCTTGTCAGCGCAGATAACGCGTCGCACTTCGTCATCGAGAATTTCCGCGGCCGTTCCCGGCAACGTGCCCAGGCCCGCCGACTTCAGCCGCCGCAAAAAACCCTCCACGGTTACGCCGAGCGTGCGCGCCCCATGCGCCACCTCCAGCGGCGAGAACGCATGAATGTGAATATCCGGTGCAGCGCCCTTCGCGGCACGGCAAATATCGAGATAGGTCCTGCCTGTATACGCCGGATGGATCCCGCCCTGGAGGCAGACTTCGGTCGCTCCGCGACGCCAGGCTTCTTCCGTACGCCGCGCCACCTCGTCCAGGTCGACGACGTATGGCTTGCCGCGTAACTGGTCCGACGTCTTGCCTTTGGAGAACGCGCAAAATTTACATTTGTATATGCAGATGTTCGTGTAGTTGATGTTGCGGTTGACGACATAGGTCACATCGTCCCCGGCAACTTCACGTCTCAACTCGTCTGCGGCGCGACACACCGCATCGAAACCGTCGCCGCGAGCAGCGAACAAGCGGCGTATATCGTCGCCCGCCAAGGTCTCGCCCGAGCGCGCACGCGCGATGACTGCCGCCAGCGCCGGACGTGCTTTTTTATGCGCATCACCGGCAACCCGCCACGGCGGCTTTACGCCGGCTCCGACGGCCCACTCCGCGGCAGCCGCATTCTCGCCCCGATCGTCCCGCGCGAGGCCCTCGGCATCTGCATGCATCAATACGTCGCGATGCAGCTCAGGGGCAATCCAGTGATCGCGCGCGTTGACGTAACGCGGGTATACCGTCAGGCGAGGCGTCAAATACTTGTCCGCGCGCGCAGTCGAATCGCGCAATGCCTGCAGGTGCGGCCAAGGCGACTCCGGGTTGACGTAGTCCGGGGTCACCGGCGATACGCCGCCCCAGTCGTTGATGCCCGCGGAGATCAACTCGTCAGTGTCGTCGGCATTCAAATTCGGCGGTGCCTGGAGACTCATGTGCGGCCCGAACGCGTGACGCGCGATCGCGATCGTCCACAACAGCTCTTCTCGCGACACGGCCGGCGCGTCGGCCATCTTCGTGCCGGGCTTGGGCACGAAATTCTGGATGATGATTTCCTGAATGTGCCCGTACCGTTCGTGCAACGAGCGCAGCTGCAGCAGGCTGTCGATGCGCTCCTCGCGAGACTCGCCGATGCCGATGAGTATGCCGGTCGTAAACGGCACCCGCGCCTCGCCGGCATCGCGAATGCTCCGCAGCCGGACCTCGGGATGTTTGTCGGGTGATCCGAAGTGCGGACCGCCGCGCTCGCTCAGACGCGGCGAGGATGACTCGAGCATCAACCCCATCGACGGCGCGAGCGACCGCAGCCTATCGTAATCGGCTGACGACAGAATCCCCATATTGATATGCGGCAACAATCCGGTCTCGCGTCGGACCCGTTCCGCCATCGCGGCCACGTAGTCGAGCGTACTCGCGTACCCGAGCTGCTCGAGCGCCTCTCGGGCCGCGCGGTAGCGCAGCTCCGGCTTGTCGCCTAGCGTGAACAATGCTTCGCGGCAGCCTGCGTCCCGACCCGCCCGGGCGACGTCGAGCACCTGTTCGGGCGTCATGTATGCCTGTTGCACGCGGCGTGGCGTCTTCGCGTACGTGCAGTAATGACAGACGTCGCGACACAATTCGGTCAACGGGATAAAGACTTTCGGGGAATACGTCACGACGTCGTCGAAACCCCGGTCACGAATGGCGGCCGCCGATTCCATCAGCGCCGCAAGATCGAATCGATCGCTGAGTTCGATCAGCTCATTTCCGGACGGCAGCTGGCGCGACAATCGATCG
>JBLYYV010000036.1:0-8665 GCA_048550095.1 Gammaproteobacteria bacterium | reverse complement strand
ACCTCGGCATTCATGTCGTGCCGATGCGCGTTCACTTCGGCGAACGCAGCTACCTGGACAAGATCGGCATGTCGGCCGACCAGTTCTTCGACAAGCTCGCGAGCAGCGAACATCATCCGCAGACATCGCAACCCGCGCCGGGCGACTTCAGACGCATGTTCGAATACCTGGCATCGCACTTCGACGACGTCGTTGCGATCGCCGTCACCAGCGGCGCGAGCGGCAGTTTCCAGGCGGCTCAGAGTTCGGCGAAGCGCGTGCCCGGACCGGGGCGGGTGACCGCCATCGACAGCCGCACCGCATCGGTCGGCCAGGGGCTGGTCGCGATGTATGCGGCCGAATGCGCGGCCGCCGGGCAACCGGGTCCGCAGGTTATCGAAGCTGCCCAACAGGCCATGGAGCGAACGATGACGTTTGCGCTCGTGTCGGACCTGACCTATGCCGTAAAAGGCGGTCGGATCAAGGCGCTGCACAAACGTATCGCCGATTTTCTGCGGGTCGCGGTGGTGTTGAAACTCAGTAACAGTGCGCGCGTAGTTCCGGGCGGCATCATCCCCAGGAGCGCCAACCCGGTGCGGAGTTTCTCAGGTTACGTGCGACGGAGGATCGATCCGGAGCGAACCTATCGCATCGCCATCGGCTATGCGCAGAATCGCGAATTAGCGGAGGCGCTCGAACGACGGCTCCGCGAGGATATCCCGTCGATCGAATCAGTGCATCTGGTCGAGCTCGGCGCCGCCATCGGCGCACATGGCGGACCCAGCACCGTGGTCGTCGCGGCGCAGGACTACGTGGCTCCGGAGTAACCGCCTCCACCCAGGACGCAGCGACGCGTCAATGTTCCCGGCGCCTACCGGCGCTACGTGTAATTACCTAACACCGCCCGTATATCAACGGATTCTAATATTCTGCTGCGGGCGCATAATCATTCACGGCTACTAAAGTAGCATAGACTAATAAAGAGACTGTGCAATTTACGGGAATAGATCATGGAAAACCATGCATACCCAGCACAATCAGATAAATATCAAGCAGTTACTGTTTATGGGCGAGTCGATCTTTTACCCCTGGATCGGCTCGCCTTTTTCGTTTTACCAACTGAATTGGGGAAACAATGATGAACGCACTAAGACAAACAGCAAATCTGACCGCGGCGTTCCTCACCATTATCTCGCTGTCTATTGGACTGACGGCTTGTAGTGGCGACGACGGCGCGCCCGGTCCGGCAGGACCCGCAGGTGCCGCTGGAGCCGACGGCGTCGACGGCGTCGATGGCGCTGCCGGCAATAGTGGCCTCAGTTGCTGGGACCTCAATGAGAACGGGGTCGGCGACCTGCCAGACGAAGATATCAACGGCGACGGCGTCGTCGACATCCTCGACTGCAACGCTGCAGTCGGCGGCATTTCGACACCCGCAGCACTTCACAAGAGCTGGTTCACCGGCAAGACGTATGACGGCACGGAATCGTGCCTGACGTGCCACGGACCGATCGGCGATGACATGCTCCAGACCGCTCACTTCAAGTGGGAAGGCACGGCGTCCAACATCGCAGGATACGAAGGAGAAGATCACGGCAAGAATGACATCATCAACAACTTCTGCATCGCGGTGCCCAGCAACGAAGGGCGCTGCACGCAGTGCCATGCCGGTTACGGTTACGCTGACAATACGTTCGCCTTCGACGATCCGAAGACGGTCGACTGCCTGATCTGCCACGATCAGAGCGGCACGTATGCGAAGGCCAAGACGACGGCCGGACTGCCCGAGACCGATCCCCCGGTCGACCTGCAGCTGGTTGCGCAGAGTGTCGGCGAGAACGGCGGCGTGCCGGGTCGCTCGAACTGCGTACCCTGCCACGCCAAGGCTGGCGGCGGCGACAACGTCAAACATGGCGACATCGCCATGTCGCTGATCGATACGACCCGCGAATATGACGTTCACCTGGGTGCAGATGGCGGCGACATGAACTGCGTGACCTGCCACGACGTCGAACGCGACATCAACGGCAAGGTGGCCGGCCATGGTATTGGCGGAATGCCCTATCACTCGGTCGATGAGGGCGAAATGAAGCAATGCACCGACTGCCACGGCGATCGCTTCAATATCCACGTCAACACGTCGGTCGAGAACACGATCGGCATCGGCGCACACGACGTCCTCGCCTGCCAGACGTGCCATATCCCGACCTTCGCGCGGAACACCTCGACGAAGACGCAATGGTATTGGGAAGACGCCGGTCAGGATATCGCCCCGATTCCGACGGACCCCGCAACGGGACGCCCGACCTACGACAAGAAGAAAGGCACGTTCGTATGGGAGAACAACGTCCGGCCGACGCTGCTGTACCACGACGGCAAGTGGAACAAGATGTTGATCGGCAAGAACGATCAGTACGTCACGACGCCCGTCGACCTGGCATCGCCGACGGCGACCTACAATACCGCGGGCGCGATGATCTATCCGTTCAAGAAGATGATTGGTACGCAACCCGCGGACGCCGGCAACAACACGATCCTGGTCCCGCACCTGTTCGGCTTGAAGGGCGGACCCAACCCGTACTGGGCCAAGTATGACTGGGATCTCGCGCTGACGGATGGCGCGACCTATGCAGGCCAGACCTACACCGGCGCCTATGATTTCGTCGATACGGTCATGTACCTGACGGTCAACCACGAGATCGCCCCGAAAGAAGAGGCCTACGGCTATAACAACGAGTGCAACGACTGCCACTTCGGCGGTGGCGTGGACTTCACGCTGCTCGGCTACGATGCCGACCCGCTGCAGGGTGGCTCGCGACCGTAGAATCAACAATAATTCTTAGCCCCATTAGCGCCCGCGTCTCGACGCGGGCGCTTTCTTATTGACCGTTGCGACGGCTTGACGATGGCGGCTGCACGCTACAACAATAAGGAATGCGACCGATCCCGAGAATTTTGGCACTGGCCATTGTTGCGCTTCTGACTGGCGGAACCGCCAGCGCGGCCAACGAGAGTCTCGCCGCCGCCCACCTGGACAAACGTTTTAGCCTGTGGCTTGGCGGGTTTTTCCCGGAGGTTGACTCGAAGATTCGACTCGACGATCCGGACGGTCAACCGGGCGACACGATCGACTTCGAAGAAACCCTGGGTCTTGAGGACGGCAAGTCCGTGCTGTTCGGGGGCGCTCGCTGGAGATTCAACCGGCGCCACCAGCTCGAGGGAGAATTCATCCAGCTCAATCGTTCGGGTCTCCTCGAAGCTGTTTCCGAAGGTCTTGACATCGGCGACTACGAGGCGCGCGTCGGGGCTCGTATCGAGAGTCAGTTCAACGTGACGATCGCGCGACTGACCTATGGCTACGCGGTCGTCGAGACCGAGAAAAGCGCCGTCAATCTGAAGGCCGGTCTGCATGTCGCCCGCTTCAAGACGTTACTGCGGCTCAGCGGCAACGTCTTCATCGACGGCGTGCCAATCATCGACGAAGGTTTTTCCTTCGTCGACGAGGGCACCGACCTCACGGCGCCGCTGCCGCATTTCGGCGCGTCGTGGGGCTACGCGATCTCGGATCGCTTCGCGCTGCGCGCCCAGGGCCTTGTGTTCGCGCTGAATATTGACGATTGGAAGGGCTCGCTAATCGATCTGGGCTTCGACGCGCAATATCACCCATGGCGTCGCTTCGGCCTCGGCGCCGGCATCCGCTATTTCAAGACCACGGTCGAAAACGGAAACCCGGGCAAGACGTTCGGCAAGTTCGTCTACGAGTACTACGGCCCGGTCGTCTACGGCGTATTCAGCTTCTGACGCACACCATTTCGCGTTCCGTGAGCCGCTTCACGGTAGCGGTTGCCCCGGCTTGTTATGTAGAACGCTGGTTTTTCTCCGCACGGGAGGTGCGCGATGGATCACTGGCGAATACTGGCCGTCAGCGCGGGGCTTCTGGCTCTCGCCGGCTGCGGCGGCATGAGTGCCAACGAATGCGAACTCGCGGACTGGCGGGCTGTCGGGTACGAGGATGGCGCCAACGGGCAGTCCACCGATCGATTCGGCAGCTACCGTAAGCGGTGCGCGAAACACGAAGTCTCGCCGGACTTCCAGGCATATAAATCGGGCCGCAACGAAGGCCTGCGCGAATACTGTCAGCCGGCCAACGGCTATCGTGAAGGCACGCGCGGGGTCCGTTATGTCGGCGTCTGCCCGGCCGATCTGGAACCGGCATTCATGGCTAGCTACAGCGATGGACGCGAGTTATACCAACTGGAATCCGCGGTCCGGACGACTTCGGCCCAGATCAAGCGTCGCAAGACGCGCATGGACGAGATCGAAGGCGAGCTGACCGGCGTCATGGCCGACGCCCTGTCTAACAATACGAGCGGCGAAGAACGCGCCGCCTTGCTGGTCAAGACGAAGCAGCTCGCCGAAGAGCGCGTCACACTCGGCAACGAAGTCGACGAACTCGAAGACAAGCTCGAGCGGCGCCGCGAAGAGCTGGAAGCTTTCCGCGCGCAGATGTGAGCGACCGCCCCTCCGCTACGGCGCGACCGTGACGATCGGACTCGTCGCGGCGCGCTCGTACCCGTCGTTCAGGTATAACCTGAATTCGTAGTCACCGGGCGCAATCGGCATGCTGACCGTCCACGTCCGACTGTCCACGCCCGCGCCGATATACGTGTACTGCAGGTAGCTCGAATCCGGCGCGCCGGTTGCCGCTAGCGCCAGCCAGTCGCCCGCGCCTCCCGGTCCATTCGCCACGGTCATCGTAACCAACTGCCCCGGCGTCGCCGCCGTGGTGTCGACCGTCAGCTCCGGTGCGTCAGGATCCGGCCCCGCGGAACCGATACTAACCGTCACGCTCGTCGCGGCGCGCTCGTACCCGTTATCGAGGAACAGCCGGAACTCGTAATCGCCCGGCGTGCTCGGCATCGTCACCGCCCATGTCCGGGTGGTCACGCCCCCGCCGACATACGTGTATTCGAGATACGTCGTGTCCGGCGATTCGACCGCCGCGAACGCGAGCCAGTCGGTCGCACCGCCCGGTGCGTTCGTTAACGTCAGCGTGACTACGTCACCGCCCTGCGCCGACGTGACGTCGACGCTCAGCTCCGGCTCCGACGGATCGGGCGGTGGCGGCAACACCGTGATCGTCGCGCTGGTTGCGGCGCGCTCGTAGCCGTTGTCGAGGAACAGCCGGAACTCGTAATCGCCTGGCGTCGACGGCATGTTCACCGACCATGTCCGCGACATGACGCCCGCGCCGACGTATTCGTACTGCACGTAACCGGTATCCGCCGAACCGACTTCGGCGAGTGCGAGCCAGTCGGTCGCCCCGCCCGGCGCCCCGCTCAGCGTCAACGTCACCGGGTCTCCCGGGAATGCGGACACGACGTCGACCTCCATCGAGACATCCGTGGGTTCAGGCGGCGGCGGCAACTCCACGACGACGACGTCGCTGGTGGCGGCGCGCTCATACCCGTTGTTCAGGAACAGCCGGAACTCGTACTGCCCCGGGTTCGCCGGGGCCGACACGGTCCACGTCGTGTCGGTCACACCGGCGCCGACGTAGGCGTACTGCACATAGGTGCTGTCGGCCGAACCCACCTCGGCAAACGCGAGCCAGTCCTGGGCTCCACCGGCGCCGCCGCTCAGCGTCACGGTCAGCGTCTCGCCAGTGACGACCGTCGGCGAACTCAACGCCAGTGTCGGCTGGTTCGGATCGGGCGGTGGCGGCGGCGGAACGTCGACGACGACGGCCTCGCTGGTCGCGACGCGGGTAAAACCGTTATCGATGAACAACCGGAATTCGTATTGACCGGGGTTGCCAGGCGCCGAGACCGTCCAGGTCGTATCGGTCACACCGGCGCCAACATACTGCGTCTGTATATAGGACGTGTCCGGAGCGCCCACGGCGGCGAGCGCCAGCCAGTCGTACTGGCCGCCGAATCCGTCACTCAACGTCACCGTGATCGGCGAGCCCGCTTCGACCAGCGTCGCATCGACCGACAGCGTGGCCTGCGTCGGATCGGGCGGCGGCGGCGGGGGCGCCGGGTCGACCGTGACCGTGCCACTGGTCGCAATCAATTGGTAGCCGGTATCGAGAAACAGCCGGAACTCATACTCACCGGGTTCGTCGGGGGCCGGCACGGTCCACGTCGTATCCGTCACACCGTCGCCGATGTAATTGAATTCGACGAAATTGATATCGAGGTCGCCGGCCTTGAAGAGACCCAACCATGCCCAGGTGGAGCCGGGTCCATCGGTCAGCGTGACGGTCAGATCCTCGCCACCGGGCACCGGTCCACTGCCGACGCTCAACACTGGCTGACGGACCACCAGCGTAGCCGAGTTCGATGTTCCGCCGCCGGGCGGCGGTGTCGTCACCGTCACGGCAAGCTCGCTGCCAAGTGTCGCCAGGATCTCTGCGGACAATTGTCCGGCTAATTCGTCGACGTCGACGAAACTGGTCGGCACGGCCGCGCCGTCGACGTAGATCACGGACCCGCGGACGAAACCGCTGCCGTTGACCGAGAAACTCGCGCCCGAACGCCACGCAACGGTCGAGGCGGGTGTGATCGAGTCGATGACCGGCACCGGCGCCTCGAACCCGATCGCCCCGCTGACCCGGATGCGCGGCACCGTGATCAGGCTGCTCGTCCGCGGATCCACGACCGGCCGACCGGTGTTGACCAGGCTGGCGAGGATCTCGACGACCGGCAGCTCCGGCGTCGCCTGCCGAATGATCGCAACCGCCCCGGCAACGTGGGGCGTTGCCATGGAGGTGCCGCCGAAATACGCATACTGATTGCCCGGCACGGACGAGTTGATGTAGTCGCCCGGCGCAAACAGGTCCAGATAGGTCGATACGTTCGAGTATCCCGCCACGTCATCCCACTTGGTCGTCGCGCCGACACTGATGGCCGACGAAATACACGCCGGAAAATCAATCGCGTTCGGCACACCACCGTTGCCGGAGGCCACGACCGTCGCGATGCCGACGGACTCCAGGTTATCGATAATCGCAACGAGTTCCGGATCGTCTGCGTCACACGGACCCCCGTAAGCAAGCGACGCACCGATGCTGAGATTCACCGCGGCGATGTCGTATTGATCGGCGATGTCATAGACGTGCTCGAGACCCGCGGCAACGTCGGAGAAATAGGCACGCGCGCACGGCACCTCCTCGAACACAGAGCAGTAATTAGTGCTGTGAAACACCTGAATCGCAATCAGGTCGGCACCCGGGGCGACGCCGGAGAAATCCGGACCCGCGCCGGCAGCGATCCCGGCGACATGCGTGCCGTGCCGACAGGCGTACGGCGCATAGGTGCAGTCGACGCCGGCGCCGGAACCGATTTGCACCGCCTCCCCGTTCGGACAATCGCCGCCGGCGGCTCCAGCGTCCGGAGAAGAGAAACAGGCCTCGGCGATGACCTTGCCGGCGAGGAATTCATGATCGCGATCGACGCCGGTGTCCAGCACCGCGATTGCGTACCCGCTGCCGTCCAGCCCCGACGACCACGCCGCGTCGGCCTCGATCAGCGGAACGCTCTCGGCCAGCATCGGCTTGGCCAGACGGTCAGCAGCGATTCTTGCGACGTCGATCCCCGACGCTTCGAGTTCGGCCAGCGCGGCCGCGTCGACTTCGAGCGCCAGAAACGGCACGGTCTTGAACCGATGCACGACGCGCGCACCGCGACTGCGCAGCTTGCCGATCAGCCGTCCCTGTCCGTTTGCGATCTCCCTCCGCTGATCCCTCACCTTCGAGCGATTCATGCGTCCTTCCGCGCGATGGGCCTTATTCATGCGCAGCTCGACGATGACGCGCGCCTTACCGTCCTCTTGAATATGCTGGCGGACGGTCGGCGACACGCTAGGCGCGTCCACGACGGCCTGTGCGAGCAACGGCCCACACACCAAAAATTGAAACAGCAGGACGGTTGAAAATCGCAGGACTATCAGGCGAATCGGGTCGCTCATGGTCGGCTCCCTGCAGCGCTGGGCACTGCACCGTGTCGCATTGTTCTTATTCGTTTTTTCTTTCCGGCCAAGCCCCCCAGCCGGTCGAGGTATCAGTATACGACCGGCTCGAATTCGCGGGCGGATCCCGTGACGAATCGAGTGACTGCGGGCCCTCGGCAACCTCGATAAGTTAACATAATTCGCGAAACGACGGCCGACACTACCGTCGCCGCCACAGCGGCACGACGACCGTGCCGAGCGCCAGCAAGCCGACCGCGAAGGCGGCGCTGCCGACCTGCAATAGCAATTGCGCCAGGCCGACGAGCCACGCGTAAACGCTGATGGCCGCCGCGATCACCGCGATGACATCCCGCCGGAATTCGCGCCGGGGTTCGGTCGTGTCGAGTTCCAGCAAACGCGCCGTATGCGCCCACCACCCCGGCGGGCGCACACGATCGTAGAACACCATCAACTGGCGCGACTCGGTGCCTGGCAAGAACAACGCCGCGACGATGACGACCAGGGTCGAGACACCGGCCATGATGGCAAGCCGCAACCAGTCGGCATCGACGGTCATGATCAGTACCGGCGCCAGTACCAGCGACACGATGATCGACCCAACCTCGCAATAGAGATTCACGCGCTCCCATAGCCAGCGCAGCACCAGCACCGCCCCCATGCCGGCGCCGAACAAGAGCGACATCTGCCAGGCCGTCTGGATCGAACCGAGGTT
>JBLYYV010000035.1:0-4565 GCA_048550095.1 Gammaproteobacteria bacterium | reverse complement strand
CTTTCGACGATTTCGATGCTGCGATGGAAATTGCCAATGACTCCGAGTTCGGCCTCGTGTCATACGTCTGGTCGCAGGACATGGCAACGATCATGGCCGCCACGGAGGCTCTGCGCGCGGGCGTCGTCTGGGTAAATACGCCACTGACGCGCGAGCTCCGCGCGCCGTTCGGCGGTTACAAGAATTCGGGCGTGGGCCGCGATGGCGGCGAGTGGAGCCGTGCACTGTTTACCGAGGAGAAGACGGTTACGCTGCCGCGTCGCACGTTTCCGATTGCGAAACTCGGCATGCCGGACTAAGACCGGCAGGACCCCTTCTTTGCGAGCGTCACTCGAGGAATTCGTTCAACTCGATCAGGAATCCGTCCGGATCGGTCAGCACGCTGACGTTGACCGCAATCGTGCCCTTCCCGTCGTATGCCGGGTACTGAGTCTCGGTCGGTTCGTTGAGCACGGTTACCCCGGGTACGGCGGCCGCTTTAGGAAACTTCTCTGCGAGATCCTGGGTGGTAAACAGCAAAACGGCGCTGCCGGTGCTGAACGGCTCGGGTTCCGCGGCGCGCACGGCTTTGCGCGGCTTCGTATACTCGAGCAAACCGATGATGCCGATGTAGTCGTCGTTGGCGCGAACGAAGACGAGACGACGGGAGATCTCCGCCTCCGCGTCCGTCTTGGCATCGCGCGGCGTTCGAATCATATTGTCATAGATCACCTCGAAACCGAGCGCGTCACGATAGAAACGGAGCGAGTTTTCGATATCACTGACAATCAGCGTCGTCCGCCGCAGATCGATGTCGACGCGCTCGTCGTCGGCCACGGGTGCCGCATTGACGCCAACCGCCAAAATCAGCGGAAAGACCAGCAACGAGATAGCGGCTGTAACGTAACGCATGACAGATCACCCGGCTAAGTAATATGGTTGTTATAGCGAACCAATGCGAAAAATGCGAATGGCCTTCGGCTTCCGGCAGCAGCCGGACCGAGCGTGATCTTGTCGCTTGCGAAGATCGTTCGGCCGGTACGGATGACGCAAAAAACTTTCTAAACGTGAACGAGATGACCATGAAGAATACCTCCCCGAACGGTAGCCGGGCCCGTGCGCTCGTCACCATGACCGTGGCCCTCGCCATCGGTTCCGGCGCCTGCGCCGGCGACCGGGACGAAGAAATTCGCGACATGCTGAACATGATGCAGGGGAACTATCAAAGCGACCCGGCGGAAGAGCCTGATGCAGAGCTGCCCGACCTCCTGGATCGTCGCATGGTCGTCGCGGCGCCTGCGTTGGGCCGGCACGTCGTTTACTGGCAGCTGAACTCTGGCCCGGAGCGAAAGGTTTACCGGCAGCGAATTCTGACCTTTGCGGTGGACGACGATGGGCAGATCGTGCAGACGACCTGGTCGCTGCGAGATCCGGATACATTTGTCGATGCATTTGCATCACCCGAGCGGTTCGCGCCACTCACCCCGGACAACGTTGAGGCATCGCTACCGGACGGCTGCGACCAGGTCTGGCGCCGCGGCGAAGACGGCTGGTACGGCAGGGTCGACCCGGACACGTGCCGCGTCTGGTCCGAGCGGCGACAGATGTGGCGCCGTATCGGCGCTGAAGCCCGCGTCGCACCCGACGCTTACTATCAGGCCGAACGGGGCTTCGACGACGACGGCAACCAGGTCTTCGGTACGAAGCCCGGTGAGTTATATCGACTGAACCGGGTCCCGCCTGAGTAAGGTTTCCGGGGATGAGTGACGAGAACTACACCCTCGGCTACGGCGAAGGGTCGATGGAATGGATGACGAGCCGCACGGCGGAAGGCCATGGTGCGTTTCTATTACCGTACCTGAGGCCCGGCATGCGATTCCTCGACTGCGGCTGCGGGCCGGGCACGCTGACCTACGGCTTCGCGAGCCGCGTGGCGCCTGGCGAGGCGATCGGCATCGACCGCGAGTCTGCTCAGTCGCAACGCGTCAGCGACATGGCTCGTCGCGCGGGCGTAACAAACCTGACATTCGAACAGGGTGATGTCTATGCCCTTCCGTTCGAGAACGAGTCATTCGATGTCGTGTTCGCATCCGCCGTGCTCGGCAGCCTGACCGATGCCGACGGCGTCGTTCGCGAAATGGCACGCGTTCTGAAGCCAGGTGGCGCAATCGGCCTCAAGGAATTCGATCACGCCGGCGACCTGGTCTGGCCGCTGACACCCATCATCGCCAAGAGTATCGAGCACTATCACGCCATACGCGCACACAACGGGCACGAACCCAACGCGGGGCGCCGGTTGAAAGAACTCATGATCGAGAACGGCTGCCGCGTCGACTACGTCAATGGATACTACGACCAGCAAAGAACGACCGAGGAACTGGTGCCGTACGTCGAGCGCAACAACCGGCTGTTCCGCGAGGTCCTCGGCCCGCAATACTATGAGCTCGGGTGGACGACGCCCGAGGAAATGGAAGCGTGCATCGAGGAATGGAACCGCTTCGCGCGGAACCCGGCGGCGCTTTACCTCGCGGCCTGGGTCGAGGCGGTCGGCATCAAGCAGTAGGTGCCTTTGGCGCGAACCGCGTCAACACGAACGTCAGCGCCAGCGCAACGACGAGCAAGACGACCGCGGTCATGACGTTATTCAGCGCGGCCGGAGCGAACACGAGCACGACGCCGAGCTCGAACATCATCAGGCCCGACAGCAGTTTGAGGACGCGACCCTCCCGCTCGCTGAGCTTGCGTGACCCGAGCGTCGCGACGAATACGCCGACGATCAGCAACAACGGTATGACATAGATGACATTGTAAAAGACCAGGTACAGGTAGTAGCTGCTCGTCGGCAAGTCGTTAAGCGTCAACGCGCGTGTAAACACCATCGGGAATCCGGCCGTGCACAGCAATTCGTAGCTGTTCGCCGCAATCGACAAGGCGATCGCACCCAACATCATCGCGGCAAGATTATCGGCCGCGACCAGTCCGCGCATGCGCTCATACAGCTTCGGCTTGGCATCGTCCGGTATCGACAGGCTGACGCCGCGCTTGAACCAGACGAAGTCCTTGATGTTGATGAGTCCGAGGACCAACGCGACCAGTCCTGCCCCGAGCGTCACCCACTGCGTATTGCCGATGACCAGGAACAGGTTGAGCCACGCGGCCATAAACAGGAAATAGATGAATCCCGAGAAAAATACGAACGTCCCGCCGATGATCAGCATGCGTTGCCGGCTGCGAGCATGAACGAGCAGGCTCAGCAGGAACAGCAGGACGAAAAACGCGCACGGATTAAATGAATCGAGCCCCGCAAGGACGAGCGTCAGCGCCGGCAGCGACCACGCCTCGACATCGAGCTCCCCGATCAACGGGATCGACAAAGCAGGCTCTTCCGCCGCGGTCTCAGGCTCTAGGGTCGCGATCTGCCCGCCCGTCTCCAGCGCCGTCTCGTGGCATTCCCGCAAGCCGTCGACCAGGAATGCGCCCGTCGTCGATTCTTCGTCATAGCCCGTGAACATCTTCCCGCAGAACAGGAATGCGGGAACACTCCCCGCTTTCTTCCCCAACGCGCGGGCCATATCCACATATAAGGACACATGGTCCCGATGCTCGCGATCCAGAACATGGGAATGCAACTGCAACCACGGATACTTGTCCGGCAGCGTCTCGACGAACGGTTTCGCTCGCTGGCAATGCGGGCAGGTCGCTGTCCAGAAAAAATACAGATGGACGCTGACATCGCCGGCGGCATCGACTGTCACCCACTCGGTACCGGGCACTTCGGCCGTCTCTGCCGCCGATAGCGGCGCGGCCAGCAGCGCACACGCGCACAACGCCAGAAATATCTTGCTCATTGGTCAGACTATCGGCCAGACCGGCCCGTGATTTCAATTGCGGGATGCACTCATGCCGTCTGGTAGAAATCGAGCCTGGCACTGCAGGGGCCGCGAGCCGTCATCATCGTTATGTCCCCGTATGGCGGCAACTCCAGCGACTGCGGGGTATTCACGATCGGGACATCGGCATCGATCAGCTTGCGATGCATCGCCTCGATGTCGTCGACGGGGAATCGCAAGCTGATAATGCCGCGGTTCGGAGGATTGGCAAGTGATGAAAAATCCCGACCGGAAATACCGGGCAGCGAGATGATCTCCACGGAACCACCCTCTTCACCCGGCGCTTTGAGCATCGCCACGTTCCACCGCTGAACCGCGGCCGTCTCATTCGGCAGGCCGAGAACATTCTGCAGGGGCGCGGGCATCATCGGCTGATCGTCGACCTCTACCGCGGAGGTAAAGCCGAGAATGTCGCGGTAGAAACGTCGAGCGGCGTCGATGTCATCGACGATCTGCGTCGAATTGAAATGCGGACCCATCCTGCCGGGTAGCGCTTCCGGCTCGAGCGGCGGATGCACACGCTGGATGATGGCCCACTGGATACCGTCCGGGCCAAAGGCGACCCACTCTTTGACTGTGAACGGACCGAAGTCATATTCGATCGGGTCGGAAACACCACCCCACCCGAGGTCCTGCAGTTGTTCGAAACGCCCCTGCATATCCTCGACGCGCGCGTTCAGATCGAACCAGCCGCCG
>JBLYYV010000034.1:0-15688 GCA_048550095.1 Gammaproteobacteria bacterium | reverse complement strand
GGATTGCTGGAGGCGGTTGTCGAGGCGGACATCGAGGCTCAGGCCGACCCGTTCGACGCGGATGGCGACGGTATTTCCGGCCGTATACGCCTGGTCACCGATGTTGAAACCGGCGAGACACGCATCGGTCGGTTCGGCTGGAAAGCGACGCAGCCGACAGTGAAGCAGCAGGTGGCGGCGGCCTTCAATACCGACATGGGTGTCATGACGTCGATCCTTCCGGCCCCGGACTGTGGCGCGCAGCAATCCAACTGCGGCACCGCCGGTTCCGAATTGACCGACGAACATCTCGATAACCTGACGGCCTATATCGCGCTGCTGGGCGTCAGTGCGCGTCGTGACCTCGACGATCCGGTCGCGCTGCAAGGCGAGTCGCTGTTCAGCAGCGCGGGCTGCCATGCCTGTCATACGGATACGTTCCAGACATCGCCGCATCATCCGCACGCGGAGTTGCGCGATCAGACCATTCATCCCTATACCGATCTGCTGCTGCACGACATGGGGCCGGGCCTCGCGTCGACGCTCGCGGAGGGCAACGCTTCCGGGTCGGAGTGGCGCACCCCGCCGTTATGGAACATCGGTCTGACGGCCGGCGTCAGCGGGGGCGAGGCGTACCTGCATGACGGGCGCGCCCGTACCCTGCACGAGGCCATCATGTGGCACGGCGGCGAAGGAGATGCGGCCAAGCAAAATTATGCGGCCATGCCGCAGGCCGAAAAGGACGCGCTCATCGCATTCCTGAATTCGCTCTGAATAAACGAAATCAGGATGTCGCGAGGCGTCGACTCGTGAATTTCCCGGGACAGACGCAATTTGAATCGCGTCGTATCGAGCAGATGTTAATGATCAAGAACAAAGCAACTCAGGATTCGGGATATAGAGTCGGACGGCGTAATCCGATCGTCAGGATCGCTATCGGTTTAATGATGCTGGCTGCAGTTTTTCAGGCGGCGCATGCGGCGCCGATTTACGCCGACGGCGATGTCGGTCCGCTCGGTGCGCCGGACGGGCGCGTCGATGGCGCCGATCAGCTGATCATTGGCCGCATACTGACGGACGAGGTCACGCCGACCGAGCTCGAATACTCGCACGGCGACGTGTATCCGGTGGGTGCGCCCGACGGCGTGCTAAACGTTCAGGACCTGCTGCTGATTCAGCAACTGGCACTGGGGCAGGGCGCCGGCAATTACGTCCAGAATCTCGACCTGTTTGCGGATGGGCCCGCAACGTTTACCGTCGATATCAACGGCACCATCGGATCGACGGACCTGGTCGTCGGTGGTTATATCGGACCGGGCGCGTCGGTCATCAACGATGCGAGCTTCGCCGAACCGGCGGACCCCAGTAACACCGTCTGGCGCGTTTCGGTCAGCGGTGGCGTGGGTAACGTCTTTATGGGAACGGGTGATCTGACGTCCGACCCCGTTCTGGATTCGGGCTTCGATTTGTCCGGGCCGGGCGGCCAGCTGGTGTTCGACATCAAGGTCGTCAGCATCTCACCCGGTGCGGTCCTGACCGTCAAGATCGACAGCGGCTACCCGGAACTGGGTCAGGCCGCGTTGACGCCGTCGCAATACGCCGTCGGTAGCTGGCGCCGGGTCGCGATCGATTTCGCAACGCTGCTCGCCGATCCCGGTCCCGGCCCGGGTCTCGACCTCGAAAATGTCGTCAATGCATTCGTGATCGAGGTGACCGGCGGAGACGCGGAATTCTATCTCGACAATATCTTCATCACTCACGCCTGTGGTCAGGTCGATGGCTGCAGTGCCACCGTCAAGACGAAGCCGGTCATCGATTACGAACTGGTCTGGAGCGACGAGTTCGACGGCACATCTCTGTCGACGGACAACTGGCAGTACGAAACCGGTTATGGCGACTTCGGCTGGGGTAACGACGAGTGGCAGCTGTATACGAGTGACCCTGCCAATGTTTCGGTCGCCGGCGGTAACCTGGTAATCGCCGCGCAATGCGCGAACCCGCCGAACTGCGGCAAGCGCAACGGCACGATCACTTCCGCCCGAATCAATACGCTCAACAAGTTCGCCTTCAAGTACGGTCGCGTCGAGGCGCGGATCAAGCCGCCGGTTGGCGAAGGGGCCTGGTCGGCCTTCTGGATGCTCGGCAAGAACTTCCCGTTTGTCGGCTGGCCGTTCTCTGGCGAGATCGACATCGTTGAGATCTTCACCGGTCAGTCCAACGAGTACACGACGCATTTCACCCTGCACTGGTGCGACGAAACGAACCAGAACTCGGGCCCGACCACATGCTTCCCCCAGTTCAATGGTTGGACATACAACACGCAAAGCAGAGTGGATTTTAGCGAGTCGCTGGGCGACGATTTCCACGTGTTCTCGGCGGATTGGGACGAAAACGGCATGACCGGTAAGATCGACGGCATACCGTATTTCTTCCTGTCCATCGATCCGGGCACGATGGATGAGTTCCTCGAGGAATTCTTCATGATCCTCAACGTGGCGATCGGCGGTAACCTCGGCGGCGCGCCCGACGCGACGACGCCATGGCCGCAGACCATGCTGGTGGATTACGTCAGGGTTTACCAGGTGGTCGGCGGCAACGGTACCTACTCAATAGGCCCACCGCCTCTTGCCCCGGAACTCGGCATTTACTCGGAAAGCCATACGCAGTCGTCCGTGCCGCTTAACATCACCAACGGGGCGGACTTCGGCGGCAATGTGCTCAGCATCGACACGGCCAGCACCAGCGTCGCACCGTTCGACGGCAGCCTCTCGATGGAAGTCATCTACAACAATACGGGCCGCAGCTTTAGCGGCTTCCTGTTCGGCTTGGGCGGGGGGCAGGATGTTTCGAGTTACCAGACGTTGAAGTTCAGCATCGATCAGTCGGCCATGCCCAACATGGCGAATATGAACATCGAGCTGGAAAACCCGGGGTCACAAAAGTTCATTGCTCAGCTCGCTAACTATACGCCGACGGTCAGTGGCAACTGGGCGACCTACGAAATACCGCTCGGTGATTTCATCGGCGCCGACCTGACCAATATCGTCTACCTGGGCTTCTGGCAGCCGAGGACGTCCGGCGGTTCGTTGACATTCGGAACGCTGTACTACGACGATATTCATTTCGCCGGCGGCCAATAGGACGATTTCGAACGACCCGTGCACATGGCTCCGAATACACCAAAATACGTTCTCGTCGAAAATTTCATCACGGGCGAGATTCGCGGCAAGGTCTTTACGGGCAAGCTGCCCGGCGAACGCACGCTCGCCAGGCAACTCGGAGTCTCATACATGACGGTCCGCAAGGCGGTGGACAACCTCGTGGCCGACGGTTTGCTCTATCGGGTACCGGCCAAGGGGACGTTTGTTGCGGACGGTCAGGTTAGAAAAGATCTGAAGCATACGATCGGCTATTTCCTGGACAGCGGCATAGAGCAAGGTATTTCGAGTCCCTACTACTCGCTGGTTTTCAATGCCATCGAGAAGGAAGCGGCGCGCCACGGTTACTCCATCGTCTACTTCTCCGAGACCGGCAAGACGCCGTTTCGCGAAGTGCTGCAGCGGCTCGACGGCGTGATCGCGACATGCTTCCCGCGTATCGAGCCGATCATCGAGGTGATCAATGCGACGCTGCCGCTGGTCCTCATCGAGAACCGAGCGGCCGACGCTACGATTCCGTCGGTGGTGATCGATGATTTTGCCGCCGAAGCCGATGCGGTGGAGTATCTGTGTTCGCTCGGCCATTCCAGGATCGGTTTCATAGCCGGTCTAGGTGATTCAGATATCGGCCTGAACCGGTATCAAGGCTACCTGCATGGCTTGAGTAGTCATGATATCGAGCCGGACGAAGCTTTGGTCTTTCGTGGTGACTATTCGTTCGAAGCCGGCATTGACGGAGCGGGGTACTTACTGTCACTCGACGCACCGCCGACCGCGATTATCTGCGCGAGCGATTCGATGGCTTTGGGCGCGATGCGCCGGATTCACGAATCGGAGCACAGCACGCCTCGCGACATCAGCGTCATAGGCTTCGACGATATCGAGATGGCGGCGCAGGTCTCTCCCGCGCTAACGACCATGGCCGCGCCCGTGGGCGAAATCGCGAGTCGGGCATTCGAGATGCTCGGGGCGCTCATCGACGGCGACGGCACGGGCGACCGGCACGTATCACTCGCGGCCAAACTCGTCATCCGCCAGACCTGCGCGGAACGAACGGTCGATACGATCGCCGCCTAGGCTATTAAACGTTCTCGGCCGATCGAGCCAGGCTTTTTTTAGGCAAAAAAAGAACCCGCCGTTAAGCGGGTTCTTTGTCAGCTGCTAAGAAAAGTCTATTAAGAGACTTTACGTCGCATCCAGCCGAGCAGGCCGATTGCCGAGCCGAACAGCCAAACGGCCGCCGGAACGGGGATCGCAGCCACATCGGCGAAGATCTTCACGTTATCGATCGAGAAATCGGCAAAACAGTTAGCGTCAGCGCCACAAGTGGAGTTGAACTGCAGGGTAATGCCGCCGGTTGCGCTTGCATCGACAACGGTAGAGTAGTTATACGTCGTCCAGTCCGCCGTCGGAGTTGCTATGACAGCGAGGATGCCGCTGCCCGGGCCTACGCCGCCGCCTGTCAATTCATTGAAGAACTCGACGAAGAACACGCCACCGGCACCAGCAGAACCTTTAAGGTCAAACTGGATATCGATTGATTCACCACCAACCCATGAGCCTGCCAGAAGATTGGCCTGCTTGATAATGTTTGCAGCAGGATTAGGCTCATTCAGGTTTGCCGCGCTACCGGGATTACCGGCAACGATGGTCTGGCCAGCGGCGCCTAAGGAACCCGGAAACTGAGCCCAGCCCGTGAAGTCACCGGTTTCAAAGTCACCGTTGACGGCGATATCGACAATAGCGGCTTGCGCCGATCCGGTCATTATCAACATGGCCAACGCTGACGCGATTGGCAAAGCAGTACGTTTAAACATTGAGATGTCCCCTTGTAAAAAAACCATTATTGGTCTTGCCGTCCGAGTGTCGCGGGGATATAGGGGGAGCGGTCGAGATCGCTGGCGGTCCAGCTCTCAACCTTTTCTTTATTCGGCCAACCTGAAGTTTGCGTCATCGGGTCAGTCGGTAAAGCACCTAGATCTTCGGCGCGAATGTTTACAGTAGCTGACAGCGCTGTCAGTTGTCAACCGCTTTTCTGGCGGTTCAGATCCGTATCGCGAAAAGTTCCGCCTGGCAGGCGCGCTTAGGGAGCAGGCGACCTGGCGATCGATCCGTCGCCGGGTCAGGCCGCGGCGGCTCCCGGAGCGCCGCGGCGGGCCTCCAGCAGTTTGCGGACCTCGTATGCCTTTTCCTCGGTGATCGAGAACTTGGCGATGGTCCAGATGGCGATGCCCGAAGCGGCACACGGAACGAATGCGTCGAAAAACCGCATCAGGAAGATCGTGCGCTCCGTCTGGTTGCCCTCAAGCGCGACATCGAACCCGGTCGCGTTCAGCAGGAATCCGCCCGCCGCGAGCGCGGCCGCCATGCCGAGCTTCACGACCCACCAGTAGATGGAGCCATACATGCCCTCGCGCCGTTCGTGCGTCTGCAGCTCGTCCATGTCGACGACGTCCGCGATCATGGAGGGCATCAGGGTGAACAAACCGCCCAGGCCGAAAGCCATCAGCGGCGCCGGCACCAGCAGCAGCCACGGAAGGTCGGGGTTGTAGCAGACCCATTTGAGTGCGTAGCCGAACATCGAGACTGCGGTCGTCACGAAGAACGCGCGCCGCTTGCCGATCTTCGTGCCCAGCCAGGTGACGAACATGATGACGAACAATGTCGACACCGCGCCGAGCAATCCCGAGTGACCGACGAAGACCGCGCCGGCATCCGTGTCGCCACCGAAGACGTAATAGATAATGACGTACGACTGGAACGCCGCGATCAGCATGAAGCCGTTGAATACGAGGAAAGTGGCTGCGCACAGCTTAAGAAACGGCACGAACTTGATCGTCGTCAGGAATCCGCTGAAGAAGTCCCGCATGTTGCGCAGAATCACGGTCATTGTGCCGTCGGGCTGGCCATGTTTTTCTTCCGCTTCGGCTTCCGCGATGTCCATGAAGCGTTCACGCAGGAATATTGCCGGCATCACACCGACAATGATCACGAATACGCCGATGATGATCGAGAGTCCGGCCGCGCCCTCGACCATATCGTCGAACCAGCGATCGGCCGTCATGATCGCTAGAAAGTACGGCGCGATCATGTAGGGGAGCTGACCGACGAAATTCTGTACGCCCATCAGGCGCGTTCGCTCGTGGTAGTCCGGCGTGAGTTCGTAACCGAGCGCGACCCAGGGCGTCGCGAACATCGTGTAGGCCAGGTAGAAGATCAGCGAGCCGGACAGGAAGTACCAGAAATAGAACGCCTCGCTCTTATCGGTGGGCAGTTGCCAGAGGATCATGTAGATGATTCCCACCAGGATCGCGCCGACAAATATGTACGGTCGCCGACGGCCCCAGCGCGAGCGCGTGTTGTCGGATATATAGCCCATCAGCGGATCGGTCAGGGCATCGGTCAGGCGGGGCAGGGCGCCGAGCAACCCCACCAGGGCAGGATTCATGCCGAGGCCGAGGTTGAGCACGATGACCATGCCGCCGATGGCCGCGGCCAGCAGGTTGTTGACGAATGCGCCGAGCCCGTAAACCAGTTTTTGGTAAAGCGGGATGCGATCCTGGGGGGCCGTTTCGTAGTGCTTCGCCTCGCTCATGTGTTGGTCCCCGACCCGTATTTGGTCTTGTTATGTTAGTCGCATGATCGTCCATCAAATTGACAGCGCTGTCAAACATTGTTAGAAACGACCGGCCTAATAGTGTGGGAACGACGTTCGGCATGCGTGCGAGTCCGGACCCAGACTGTCGAGCCGCCTCCGAGAATACAGAAACTGAAGTTGTTGTGAATGCATGAGTACCAATTTATCAAGCCCTGCTAACCAGCCCGCGTCGCTCGAGGAGCGCGCAGCGACTCTGCTCGAGCAGATGACGCTGGCCGAAAAGGTCGGTCAGATGTGTCAGCTCGATGCCAGCGGCGGCTATCCGCCGGACTATCTGGGCGATCGCCTGCGCGGCGGACTGGTCGGTTCCGTGATCAACAATGTCGATGTCGATGTCGTGAATGAACTTCAGCGCATCGCCGTCGAGGAGAGCCGACTCGGCATTCCTCTGCTGGTTGGTCGAGACGTGATCCATGGTTTCAAGACCATCATGCCGATTCCGCTGGGACAGGCTGCAACCTGGAATCCCGCGCTGGTGAAGGACGGCGCCCATGTGGCCGCGCTCGAAGCTGCACGGGCGGGCATCAACTGGACGTTTGCACCGATGGTCGATATCTCGCGCGACCCCCGCTGGGGCCGCATCGCCGAGAGTCCAGGCGAATCGGTCTACCTGTCCAGCGTGCTCGCCATCGCAATGGTCGAGGGGTTTCAGGGTGAAGATCCGACGGCAAACGGCGCGATTGCCGCCTGCGCCAAGCATTTTGCCGGGTATGGAGCCGTCGAGAGCGGGCGGGACTACGCCACGACGAATGTTCCGGAAACCAAGCTGCGCAATGTCTGGATGCGGCCTTTCAAAGCCGCCGTCGATGCCGGCGTGATGACGCTGATGACGTCGTTCTCTGACCTCAACGGGGTGCCGTGCACCGGTAACTCATTCTTGTTGCGGCAAGTGTTGCGCGACGAATGGAACTTCGGCGGCTTTGTCGTCAGTGACTGGGACTCGGTTCGCCAGCTGCAGATTCATGGGCTGACGGCGAACGACCGGGAATCGGCGTTCGAGGCGGCGACAGCCGGCGTCGACATGGAAATGACCGGCGATGCTTACGCGAATCATCTCGCCGGGCTGATCGAAGATGGAAAAGTCAGTATCGATGTCATCGATACCGCGGTCGCGAGTATTCTGCAGGCCAAGATTCGTCTGGGTCTGTTTGAAAAACCGTATACGGACCCCGGCGAGTTTCCGCCGCCGGGCAGCGACCATGCTCTGACAACGGCGCGTGAATTGGCGCTGCAGAGTGTCGTGCTGCTCAAGAATGATCACGGGGTGTTGCCATTGGCCGCGGAGACGCTGAGTTCGATCGCGGTGATCGGCCCCCTGTCCGATGCGCGCTACGAGCAACTCGGAACCTGGATCTTCGACGGCGACGAAGAACTCAGCGTCACACCACTGAACGCCATCACGCAGATGGTCGGCGACGTTGTCGACATCCACTATGTGCGCGCGATGGAAAACTCGCGCAGTCGAGCGAACGAGGCGTTCGACGAGGCCGTCGAGATCGCGAGGGATGCTGATGTCGCGGTTCTGTTCCTCGGCGAGGAATCGATACTGTCCGGCGAGGCGCATTCACGCGCCGATATCAATCTCCCGGGCGACCAGGCGGAACTCGTGCGTCGCATTCGCGAGACCGGCAAGCCGGTCGTCGCGGTGATCCTGGCGGGCAGGCCGCTGACGCTGACGAATATCGTCGATCAGGTCGATGCGATTCTGTTCGGCTGGCATCCGGGCGCGATGGGCGGCCCCGCTATCGCGGACCTGCTATTCGGCATCGAGGCGCCGTCGGGCAAGCTGCCGGCGACATTCCCGCGCGTGGTCGGGCAGATCCCGATCTATTACAGCCAGAAGAACACGGGCAAGCCGCCGACGCGCGAGAATGTCGTGCACATCGACGACATCGATACGTTTGCGCCGCAAACGTCGTTGGGCATGAGCTCGTTTCATCTCGATACCTGCTTCACGCCGTTGTTCGCGTTCGGTCATGGCCTGTCGTACACGTGGTTCGATTATCAGCATATTCGCGTGAGTGCCGGTGAGATCTCGCTCGGCGACACGGTGACCATCAGCGCCGACGTGACCAACCGGGGTGAGGTAGCCGCCGACGAAGTCGTGCAACTCTATTGCCGCGACCTGGTCGCCAGTATCACCAGGCCCGTCAGGGAATTGAAAGGCTTCCGGCGTGTGCGGCTCGAGCCGGGCCAGACGATCACCGTGGATTTCGAATTGCACACCGACGATCTCGCGTTTTACGGGCGCGACATGCGACGAACGGTCGAGCCCGGCGAGTTCCATGCGTGGATCGGCGGCAGTTCGGAAACGGAGCTGCGCACAGAGTTCCACATCATCGACAGCAGTTGACGGGTGGGCAAGCGGGTATGAAAAGCGGCACGCGGTTCACCGTAAAAGTTGCCCTGATCGTCGCGCTCGGCGGGTTTCTGATGGGGTTCGATGCCTCCGTGATTTCCGGTGTCGTTGGTTTCATCGAAACGGAATTTAGCCTGACGAAGATCCAACTCGGCTGGTCCGTCGCCTCGCTCACGTTGACGGCGACGCTCGCCATGATGGTCGCCGGCCCCCTGAGTGACCGCATCGGCCGTCGTTCGGTCCTGAAAATCGCGGCGGCACTATTTGCGGTGTCCGCCATCGCATCGGCCGTGGCGCCAAATTTTCTGGCGCTGGTGGTCGCGCGGATGATCGGTGGCCTGGGTGTAGGCGCAGCGTTGATCATCGCGCCGATGTACATCGCCGAGATCGCGCCCGCCGAGCTGCGCGGTCGCATGGTCTCGCTCAACCAGCTGAACATCGTCATTGGCATTTCGGTCGCGTTCTTCAGTAACTTCCTGATACTGAAATTGGGCCAGACCGACCTCGCCTGGGTGGAATCATTGCGCATCGGTGACGAGGCCTGGCGCTGGATGCTCGGTGCCGAGACCTTGCCGGCGATTGTGTATTTCTTCGCGTTGATGCTGGTGCCGGAGAGTCCGCGCTGGCTGGCGATGCAGGGCAAAGATGCTGACGCATTGAGGGTCTTCGAGCAGGTCAGCGGCACAGAGCAGGCCGGCGCCGACCTGGCGGTGGTGCACGCTAGCCTGCATGCCGACGCGGAAGAGCAGTCGGCATCGGTGAGAGAGCTTTTTCAGCCAGCCATGAAGCTGGTCCTGACGATCGGCATCGCCATCGCAATCCTGCAACAAATCACGGGCATCAATTCCGTCTTTTTCTATGCGCCGATGATATTCGAGCAGTCAGGCATTGGCACTGACGCATCCTTTATGCAGGCGGTTCTGGTCGGGCTGGTGAACCTGGCGTTCACCATTGTCGCCATCATGTTGATCGACAAGCTGGGCCGCCGTCCGCTGCTTATTCTCGGGCTGACCGGCATAGCCGTGTGCATGCTGACGCTGTCCTACGGATTCGGTGCCGCGACCTATTCGTTGAGTCCGTCGGCGATCGACGCGCTACCCGTGCAAATCGATCGCCAGCTCATCGAGCCCGTCACCGCTGTCGTCTACGATAGTGATGTCGCGTTTCGATCCGGCATCACCGATGCCATCGGCGCGGATGCGTTCCGGGAGAACGAGTCGCAGCTCGTCAGTGCCGCGATCGATATTGAGCCGCTGCTGATATTGCTCGGTATTCTGGGTTTCGTGGCCAGCTTTGCGATATCCCTGGGGCCGGTGATGTGGGTGCTGTTTTCCGAGCTGTTTCCAAATCGGCTGCGCGGCCTGGCGATATCCCTTGCAGGCCTGGTCAATTCCGCAGTGAGCTTTGGCGTGCAACTGGTATTTCCGTGGGAACTCGAGAACCTGGGCAATTCCGTAACGTTCCTGGTTTATGGTGTGTTTGCCATTGCGGGTCTCGCCATCGTTCTGTATTTGGTGCCGGAGACGAAAGGTCGGTCGCTTGAAGAGCTTGAGCAATTGCTGGTCAGGAACTGATATGAATACGAGTAGAACACTTGCTGTAGTTGTCACCCTGTTGTTCGGAGGAATCGCAGTGTCGAATGAAACGTCTTTGCCGGTTCTCCCGGAATTCGAGCCGCAGGCCCCCGCTGATCTGGTCGCCGGAGAGATCATGGCGGTTGCCTACTCCGGATTTCGGGAAGGCCAGCATCCGGATCGTGGCGACGGCGCCGTAAATCCAAGCGCGGCCGAGATTCTCGAAGACCTCCGGCTATTGGTGGCCAACGATTTCAGGCTGATTCGGCTATACGATTCCGGCGAGAATTCCGCGCTGACGCTCGAACTGATCAAGAAGCACCGTTTGCCGATCAAAGTGCTGCTCGGCATGTGGCTGGACGCCGAGATCAGCAATCACGAGGGTTGTCCGTGGCTGGATGAGCCGATACCCGAGGAGACGCTGGTCGCCAACATGTTGAGGAATTCCAAAGAGGTCGGCCGCGGGATTGAGTTGGCGAGAGAATTCGACGACGTCGTCGTTGCCGTCAACGTCGGCAACGAGGCGCTCGTCGACTGGAACGATCACATGGTCTCGGTCGAGAAAGTGATCGCGTATGTCCGGCGCGTGAAGTTTGCCATCGAGCAGCCGGTAACGGTTGCGGAAAACTATGTCTGGTGGACGCGAGACGGCAAAGCGCTGGCCGCCGAGGTCGATTTCCTGGGCGTGCATACCTACCCGCAATGGGAGGAAAGAACGATCGACGACGCGCTGCCATACACGATCGAGAATCTGCAAGCCGTGCGCGAGGCACTTCCGGACAGGCCCATCGCAATTCTCGAAGGCGGCTGGGCGACGATCGCGGTCGAATTCGGCGACCGCGCCAATGAGGCAGATCAGAAACGCCACTTTCAGGAGTTACGGGACTGGGCGATTGCCAAGAACGTGACGGTATTCTTCTTCGAGGCATTCGACGAACCATGGAAAGGCGATCCGAACAGCCCGTTGGGGGCGGAAAAGCACTGGGGCTTGTTCAACGTGGACAGGACGCCGAAGCTCGTCCTGCAGCCAGAGCGCGGCGTGCCCGAGTGATCGGCGGCGATTGAGTCCCTGTCGGGTCTCTCGCCTGACGCGGTCCGTATCACCATGATAATTACACCCAAGGTTTCGCTGCGCGGCTTGCGAACGTTTTGCATTGCCGCCAAGCATCAGAGCTTCCGCGTTGCCGGCGAAGAGCTTTTCATCACTTCGTCCGCCGTCAGCCATCAGGTCAAGAGTCTCGAGCGGGAACTCGGCGTAAAGCTTTTCGAAAGAAAGAACCGTCTCCTGAATCTGACCGAGACCGGCAAATCGCTCTACGAAGACGCGAGTCCGTTGATCGAACAGCTGGGCGAAATCGCTGCGAGCTACAAGATGTCCGATCGGCGCAGTCATGTACGGGTGTCGGTACAGCCGTTCTTCGCGAGTGAAATCTTCGTTCCGCGTCTGACCGAGTTCAGTGCCGACCATCCGGATATCGATATCGAAGTCGGCACCAGTGATGAGACCGCGGAAAAACATCCGGCGAACGCCGATTTGTCGATTCGGCTTTTCCGCACGCCGCCGGCCAATTTGAAATCGCACTTACTGTCCCCGCTGCGGGTCGTGCCGGCAGGGTCGCCCGAGTTCAGCGAGACGCTCCAGATCAATAAAAACAGAATCGTCAGCCCGTTCCCGATCATTGTTCATCAGAGTCATCCGAGAGCCTGGAAGCAGTGGTCGAACCAGTCCGGGATCCAGCTTCCGTCGGACAGCAAGTTTATCCGGCTCGATTCGATGATCGCCGCGGCGCGGGCGGCGGAGCGGGGGATGGGCGCCGCACTGGTGCCCGTTATCGATGGCAGCAGGTGGTTCGAATCGGGAAGCCTGACGCGACTGTTCGACGAGGAGCTCGTCATCGATTTTAGCTACTACCTCGTCTACGACGCCGACCGAGCCAAGGACGAAAGCGTCGCTCGGCTGCGCGACTGGATTCTGGACAGCTTCGCCTAGGCTCTGTCGCGGAGGTCCCGTTTGCGCTGGGCTCCAGCCCAAGTCTCTGAGCCGCAGGTCTCCTTCACGTCAATTCCTGCAAGTTTTTCTCAACTTCGAGCTGAGGTTTTTTCGTTTGTCGCGCGCTCCGTTTCGACCTATCGTTTGCGCGTCGACCGCTGCGAGCGGATCGGCGAACTACAAAAGGAATGAGTTCGCTAAGGAGGCAAGCATCATGACGAAGAGACTCGAATCGGCACGCGCCGCCACGCCGAGGCACGATCCGTTTACGTTCAGCCTGGGTGGGATCAGGACGATCGCATCTTTCGTTCCGGCGCCCGCTATCGCCGTTGAGCAGATCAACGATGTCCACCGTGATCCGGGTTGCTATGCAGTAACACCGCGACGTTGGTTCCCCCGCCGACGCCGAGTCGCCGCGAGCGTCTGCCCGTAACCGGCAGCGCGAACGGCATGGGCCGGCCCTGGTCAGTGTCGAACGTCATCCGTCTCGACCCGGGCCGGCCCGTTTCGATAAAGACTTTCCGTCCTGTCTAACGGGACTCCCCCTGACGGCGTCGCGCCCGCAATACACTCTCGCGAAAGTTGCGCTTCCTGCGCCGACCGGACGTTCGGGCGGCGCATTCGCGCAGCCGCGTCAAACCAAACCGCTCAAATTTACGCAGCCCGGATTTAACGCATGTTGAATCCTGCGCATGGCGGATGCCATGCAGCGAGTTGTCGCGCGACAGCGGCGGCTGAATGCGAAACATCAGCCGCGCGATCGATTGCGCGTAATCGCGATATTTGCCGCATCGCGAATGTATGATGGGACAAAATGCCATGCCCGGGAGCGATGACCCCTGCCAAGATGGGGGCGTCGTAATCCAGACCCGAAAGATCAATGCAGCAGTTGGATGCTGGTCCGGCGTGGAATAATTGACAACGCTGTCATCGTTTGTTACTGATACGATCTAAAGGAATGGGATACCAGGCGCGCGAGCGTCCCGCCGCAGGTGTGGACGATCACGATTCCGGATAGAAAAAGACCGCCGTCCATTGCCGCTACAACCTTAGAGACCTGCTAAATGCTCGTTAACAGTCCGTCGCGCTTGTTGCGCCTTCTCACGCTACTCGTATCCGTAACGGTTTTGATCGGTTGCGGCGACGGCCGCGGGCAGGATCCCGTGCCCGGGACGCCGCAACCTACGCTGACCGGTGTGCTGGTGGATTCCCCGGTATCGGGCGTAACGTGGAAGACGTCGGGCGGCGGGAGCGGACTGACCAACGACAGCGGTGAATTCTTTTATGTCCAGCCGGAGTCGGGCACTTTTATCGAGACGGTCACCTTTTCGATTGGCGATATCGTGCTCGGCACGGTGCCGGGTGCGCCGTTCGTCACTGCCGTCGAGCTGACCGCCAGCTTCGCGCCGACCGATCGCGCCGCGACCAATCAGCTGGTGTTCATACAGAGCATCGATTCCGATGGCGACCCGTCCAATGGGATCACGATCAGCGAGGCGACCCGGACGGCGGCGGTCGGGCAAACGCTCGATTTCGACTCGCCTGATTTCGCCACGGAGGTTGTCGACGTCGTAGCCGCGATCGCCCCGGGCAATGCAGTGGTCACCGATACGGCCGCGCTGGATCAGTTCTACGCGACCTATGCGGCGCTGGGCGGCACGGATACCTTCGATTTCGGTTTCCCGGGATACCCGCCGGTCGGCGAGGGCGCAGCCGATTTCGTGCTGGTATTTGCCGACGAGTTCGATGTCGGCGACCAGCCGGATCCCCAGGTCTGGAACATCGACCTCGGATACGGACCGAACAATTCCGGTTGGGGCAACAACGAATGGCAGCTGTACACGGATTCTCCGGATAACCTGCGCATCGAGGATGGCAACCTCGTCATCACGGCGCTGTGCCCCGTTGAACCCTGCGGCGTGCGCGACGGCACGATCACGTCCGCCCGAATCACGACCAACGACAAGTTCGAGTTCAAGTATGGCAAGGTCGTTGCGCGCATCAAGATGCCCGTCGGGCAGGGCACATGGCCCGCATTCTGGTCCCTGGGCAAGGACTTTCCCGACGTCCAATGGCCCCGGGTCGGCGAGATCGATTTCGTGGAGGTGTTCAACAACACCTATAACTCTACCGCCGAGAGTGTCGTGGCCGAGAAAACCACGACCAGCGCCATGCATTGGTGCGACGAGTTTATCGTTTCGGATCCGAACGCGAACTGTTTCCCGGCCGGGCGCATCTTCGTCAGCGATAAACTGGAGACGCCGGCACCGCTCGACCAGGAATTTCATATCTGGGAAGCGGACTGGACCGCGGACAAGGTCACAGTCAAGTTCGATGGCATTGAGTACTTCGAGCTGGACATCGATCCGGCGACGATGGAGGAGTTCCGCAGAGAATTCTTCCTGCTCCTGAATCTTGCGATGGGCGGCACGCTCGGCAGCGGCGGCCAGCCGCCGCAAGGCGACGAGACGTTTCCGCAGACGATGCTGGTCGATTACGTCCGCGTGTTTCAGCAGGTCGACGACATTTCGCCGCCGGAGCTGACCACGGTTACCATCGCTTCGGATAACGTCAACCCGGCATTCGCGAAGACGGGCGACACGGTCACGGTGACGTTCACCTCGAACGAGCCAATCGCGACGCCGATCGTTACGATCGGCGGCATTGCCGCGACCGACGTTACGGGTTCCGGTACCGACTGGCAGGCGAGCCGGGCGCTGACGACGGACGACGCCGACGGCGTCGTCGAATTCACCGTCGAGTACACCGACGTAAACGGAAACGCGGGCGTGCCGGCGTTCGCGACGACCGACGCGAGCCGTGTGACGGCGGATTCAGTGGTGCCCGTCCTGACGACCGTGACGATCGCATCGAGTAATGCGAATCCGAGCCTGGCCACGACGGGTGACGTCATGACCGTCACGCTGACCGCGGACGAGACGATCGACACACCGACCGTGACGATCGGCG
>JBLYYV010000033.1:0-3572 GCA_048550095.1 Gammaproteobacteria bacterium | reverse complement strand
TGCTCGACGTCGCGTTACGCTGGGAGGATTACAGTGACTTCGGTGACACGCTGAACGGCAAGCTGGCGGCCCGCTGGAACGTCGTCGACAATGTCGCGCTGCGCGCGAGTGTCAGCACCGGCTTCCGGGCGCCGTCGCTACAGCAGCAGTTCTTCAACAACATCAGTACGCAGTTCGTGTCGATCGGCGGCGTGCAGACGCCGACGGAGGTTGGCACGTTCGCGAACGACAGCCCGGTCGTCAGCCAGGGCTTCGGCATCCCGCAACTGCAGGAAGAAACGTCGACCAACGTCAGTGGCGGTTTCGCGTGGACGCCCACCGACAGCTTCACGATGACGGTTGATATGTACTACATCGCGGTTGAGGATCGCGTCGTGTTGTCCGGACGCTTTACACCCGAAGCGATAGGCAACGACGGTCTGGCCTGCGATGTGAACACCGGCAACTGTCCAATCAGGGATATTCTCGAGCCGTTCAACATCAACTCGGCACAGTTCTTCTCGAACGCGATCGACACCGAGACCACCGGCGTGGATATCGTCGTCGACTACGCGACCGAGTTATCCGGCGGCGGCTTCCTGAAACTCGGCGCCGGCCTGAACTTCAACCGCGTCGTAAAAGACGGGGCGACGAAGGTCCCGAACTCGCTGGTCGACTCACCGCTGGCGGAAGAAACGCTGTACAGCCGTCAGGAAGAACTCTGGCTGGAACACGGGCAACCGCGACAGCACTGGATCCTGTCGGCCGCCTATGATCGCGGCAAGTTCAGCGTCTTTTCGAAGGCCAATTGGTTCGGCGAAGTCAGTTCAGCAGAGTCATCGGCCAATCCGGATCTGGACCAGCAGTTCGCCGGCAAATGGCTCGTCGATGTCGAAGCCGGCTGGGCGTTCACTGACAGCATCAAGGTCGTCCTCGGAGCGAACAACATCTTCGACACGACGCCGGACGAGAACATCGATGCGAACAGCTTCGGTGGGATCTTCCCGTATAACCGTCGTACGACGCCATTCGGTTTCAACGGCGGCTTCTACTACGGCCGCGTGATCATGAGCTTCGGCACCGGACTCTGATTCTGCAATCTTGCAGGCCGCCCTCCGCTCGGGGGGCGGCCTTTTTCTTTGCCGGAATCTTCGTCGCGCACGTACCCTCCGCGGACGTTTGGCGTACACTTCCGACGTGAACCTCCGGAACAGGCTGAATCCGCAGCTGGCCGGCATGCAAAAGTCAGCAACGCTAGCGATCAACGAGCGATCGGCTGAACTGCGCGCGCAAGGCGTGGACGTCATCCGGCTGGGTCTCGGCCAGTCGCCCTTCCCCGTCCCGCCGAGCGTCGTCGAGGCATTGCGACGCAACGCGCACCAGAAAGCATATCTGCCGGTCGAAGGCCTGCCTGAATTGCGTTCCGCGATCGCAGGTTATCTCAAGCGCAACGAGCACATCGACGTCGGGCCCGGGCAAGTCATCGTCGGCCCAGGCACGAAGGAACTGATGTTCCTGCTGCAACTCGCGTTCGAAGCCGACCTCGTCCTGCCCGCGCCGAGCTGGGTCTCTTATGCACCTCAGGCGCACATCAACCGGAGACAGGTTCGTTGGCTGCCGACACACGACCGCGACGAGTTGCGCGTGACGCCGAGGGCTCTCGACGCCTTGTGTCGCGAAGAGCCCGGCAGGACCAGGCTGCTGATCCTGAACTATCCCGGCAATCCGACGGGCACGGAGTACGATTCGACGCAGCTCGAAGACATCGCGACGGTCGCCCGCCGACACGGAGTCATCGTATTGTCCGATGAGATTTACAGCGGGCTGAATTTTACTGGCGAGCACATTTCGATCGCGCGCTTTTATCCGGAAGGCACGATCATCAGTAACGGCCTAAGTAAATGGTGCGGCGCCGGCGGTTGGCGGGTCGGCGCTTTCGTATTTCCACGCGAACTCGAATGGCTCCAGGCGACGATCGCGGCTGCGGCGAGCGAGACCTTCTCGGCGGTCAGTGCGCCGATACAACATGCGGCAGTGGTCGCGTTCGACGGCAACGACGAGATCGACGCCTACCTGTCGCGCTCGCGACGCCTGCTCCGCGCATTGATGACGACATCAGCACGGCACTTGCGCGATGCTGGCGCGGTCGTCCCCGAGCCACAAGGCGGCTTCTACCTGCTACCTCGCTTCGACGCTGACAGCCCCCGCTTCCAGAAGGGGCGGCCCGACACCGCCGCTGACCTGTGCGAATCCATCCTGACGGATACCGGCGTCGCGATCCTGCCCGGCAGCGACTTTGGCCTGGCACCGGGGCAACTCGTTGTTCGCCTGGCCGCAGTCGATTTCGACGGTGAGGCAGCACTGGCGGGTTTCGACGGACTGGCCGAAGCTGCGGTGCCCGACGACGAATTCCTGCGCAGGTATTGCGCACGTACGATGACCGGGATCGATCGGCTCTGCGGCTGGATCGAAGACCGGCGACAGGACTGAAAAAAAGTTCGAGTTAGGTCCCGGTCAACACGATCAGTCCGCGCTCGGACGATCACGAGCGGCAAAAAAAAAAGCCCGGCCGAAGCCGGGCTCCTAACTCTGGAGGACCGAGTTATAAAGTCTTGCGACGGACCCAGCCTAGCAGTCCGAGTGCAGAACCGAACAGCCACACGGCTGCCGGCACCGGGATCGCGGTGCGAACCAGGAAATGGCCGGCCGTGCCGTCGGCCAGGTCGAGATTGTTCGTCAACAGGCTCGTAATGGCGGCGCCGGCGCCGAGCCCTGTGGTGTGATAGTTCGGCCGGGTCGTGAATCCGGCGCTGGTCCAGTCGGCGAAACCGCGACCGGTCGCGTTGATCGTGCCACAGAATTGCGTGCAACCGAGTTTGGCAAGTAGTTCCAGCGCGGCTGGATCGTTCGCAGGGTTGTTGACGTTGTCGGTCGTCAGGAATCCGGCATTCAGAAACATCGTGTCTACCTGAGCGCTGGTAGCGTGCACATAGCCGTCAACAGTCACGAAAGCCGTCGCCAGCGCCTGGTTATACGTCAGGCCCTGCGTCTGCGTCAGGTCTAGCCACTCGAGGCCGGTGCCGTTGTCGATCATGCTAGTGCCGTTGTCGACGAGAGCCGCGGAAGCGCCTCCACCGATCAGCGAGAGCGCAACTGCGCATGTGCTTGCAAGTGTATTGCGATAATTCACGGTCAGACATTCCCCTTGCGTCCGATTCAGATGGGCGCGAAGCGATCCCGATCGAACATATGCTTATTTGTTTGTTATCTGACCTGACCGTTGTTGCGTCATCGGTATGGTCTGATGTGACTATACTTATCGGTGATACTTTTTTTGTCAACTGTTTCCGAAAAAGAAACTTCCTCGATAATAAACTTCAACAAGTTACGAGCCTTTCCGAAAGTAATGTTAACGATAATCGAGCGGGGAACGCGCGAGATGCGCGCGTCGCCGCCGAATCAACGGCGCGTTAACGATTGTTTTTAATAAAATTTTTTTGATCAGGCGCCGGCTGCGCAAACATGAAAATTGCTGGGAAATCTATACCTGTCCTGACTTGACTCTTTTAGACCATATATGAAGTAATTCCGGC
>JBLYYV010000032.1:0-16882 GCA_048550095.1 Gammaproteobacteria bacterium | reverse complement strand
TGATCTGCGTACGATCCAGGAATTGCTCGGGCACTCCGACCTATCGACTACGGAGATCTATACGCACGTTCTGAATCGGGGCGGACGCGGTGTCGTCAGTCCGATCGATTGATGCGGCAACGGGCAGATGACCGGATCGCCCGGGGCGCAGGTGTCTACTGGTAGATCCGGTCGGGCAGGAACGTGACGAGTTCCGGCCACACCGCCAGCAGTACGAGCATCAACAACTGCAGCGCAACGAACGGCATCACCCCGCGATACATGGCGGTCGTCTGTACCTCTGCCGGTGCGACGCCGCGCAGGTAGAACAGCGCAAAGCCGAACGGCGGCGTCAGGAATGAGGTCTGCAGGTTGATCGCGATCATGATGCCAAGCCAGACCGGGTCGAAACCCATCGCCAGCAGTACCGGCCCGACGATCGGCACCACGACGAAGGTGATCTCGATGAAGTCGAGCACGAAGCCGAGCAGGAACATTACGAGCATGACGATCATGATGGCGCCGATCTTCCCGCCCAGCATGCCGAGCAGAAACTCACGCACGAGCTCGTCCCCGCCGAAACCGCGAAAGACCAGCGAGAACACCGACGCGCCAATCAGGATCAGGAACACCATGCTGCTGATGCGGGTCGTCTTGCGCGCGATCTCCCGCAGGCGCGCAATCGTCAGTTCGCCGCGCAGCGCAGCCAAAAACAGCGCGCCGACGGCACCCACCGCCGCCGCTTCGGTCGGCGTCGCGAACCCGCCGATGATCGAACCGAGCACCGCGACGATCAGCGCGAGCGGCGGCAGCAATACGCGAAAGACTCGGCCGAGCAACTCGGCGCCGCGCACCTGCGCCTGGTCCTTGAGCTGTCTGCCCGGCATCGCCTCGGGCCGCATCAGTCCGAGAACGATGATATAGACGATGTAGAAGCCAACGAGCAGGAAGCCGGGAACGATTGCGCCGACGAACAGGTCACCCACCGAGACCGTCTCGGGCGAGTAGATGCCCTGGTTCAGCTGCGCCTGCTGAAACGCCGACGACAAGACGTCGCCGAGCAGTACGAGGATGATCGACGGCGGGATGATCTGTCCGAGGGTTCCCGACGCATTGATGACGCCGGTGGCGACGGCCGGGTCGTAGCCGCGCTTAAGCATCGTCGGCAGCGACAACAGCCCCATCGTCACGACGGTCGCGCCGACAATACCGGTACTCGCGGCCAGCAGCATGCCGACGATCGTCACCGCGATCGCCAGGCCGCCGCGAAGCTCGCCGAACAGCAGGCTCAGGGTTTCGAGCAGTTCTTCGGCGATGCGGGCGCGCTCGAGCGTGATGCCCATGAATACGAATAGCGGCACCGCGACCAGCGTTCCATTGTTCATGATGCCGAAGATGCGGTTGGGCATCGTGCCGAGGAAGGTGGCGTCGAACGCACCGAAGGCCGTCCCGCCGAGCGCGAACAGCAACGCCGTGCCGGCGAGCGTGAAGGCGACCGGAAAACCCAGCAACAGCAGGCCCACGACGGCGACGAACATCACCAGCGCCAGCATGTCAGGAGGCTCGCAGGATCGCGATCGAGCGGGCCAGCATCACCAATGCCTGCATGATCAAGGTTATGGCCATGATAGGGATGAACGTTTTCAGGATCGACGGAAACGGAAATACGAGGCCGCCGGCCTCACGCGAGCTTTCCTGAATCGACCAGGACACGGCGACATAGTCCCAGCTGCTCCAGACGAGAAACACGCACACCGGTATCATGAACAGGGCCGCCCCGAGCGCATCGATCAGCGCCTGCTTCTCCGGTGAAAATCCACGATAGAACACGTCCACGCGCACATGTTCGTCACGGGCGAGCGTATAGGCGGCGGCGAGCATGAACACCGCCGCGTGCATCCAGGTCACGGTCTCCTGCAGCCAGATCCAGCCGAAGTCGAACGCATATCGCATCACGACGATGACGAACGTAACCACGACCATTGCCACGGTCATCCAGGCGGTCATCCGACCGAGCGCGATATTGAGTCTTTCCAGTACTTGCACGTCAGCCTAGTGACGCCAGAAGGAGGAAGAAACCAGCACCAGCAGCGTGAATATCTCCAGGCGGCCGAGCAGCATCGCTGCAATGCAGACCCATTTGGCGAGATCGTTGATGTCGGCGAAGCTGGTCGCCACTTCACCGAGGCCCGGGCCCAGGTTGTTCAGGCTCGCGGCGATCGCGGAGAACGCCGTCACCTGGTCGAGCCCGGTTGCCAGCATAACCATCATCATCCCGGCGAACAGAACAACGTAGACCGCGAAGAATCCCCACACGGAGTCGATCACTCGCTGCGGCACCGCCATGCGGCCCAGCTTGACCGGCATCTCCGCATTCGGGTGCACGAGTCGCCGAACCTCGCGCGCGCCCTGCTTATAGAGCAGCAATACCCGCATGACCTTCATGCCGCCGCCGGTCGACCCCGCGCAGCCGCCGATGAAACTCGAGAAGATCAACAGCACCGGCAACAGCCCGGGCCAGATGGCAAAATTGGTGGTCGTGAAGCCCGTCGTTGTGGCCACGGAGACAACCTGGAACGCACCGTTGATGGCGATCTTGTCGAGCGAGTCGTATTGCTTGTTGATGAACAGGTAGAACAGCACGAACACGACCAGGCTGAACAGGATCGTGACGTACGCGCGGAACTCGGGATCGGCCAGGTAGTTCCTCAGGGTGTTGGAACGCCAGGCGACGAAGTGCAGGGAGAAGTTAATTCCCGCGATGAACATGAAGAAGATCGCGACGATGTCGATCGCTGCATTGTCGAAATAGCCGACACTCGCGTCGTGCGTGGAGAAACCGCCGATCGCCACCGTGCTGAACGAATGGCAGATCGCATCGAACAGGTCCATGCCGGCGAAGAAGTAGGAGCCGGCACAGGCGAGCGTCAGCGCGAAGTAGATGTACCAGAGTGCCTTCGCCGTCTCGGCGATGCGCGGTGTCAGCTTCGTATCCTTGACGGGCCCCGGCGTCTCGGCGCGATACAGCTGCATGCCGCCGACGCCGAGCATCGGCAGAACCGCCACGGCGAGAACGATGATGCCCATGCCGCCGAACCACTGCAGCTGCTGGCGGTAGTACAGGATCGATTTCGGCAGGGTGTCGAGTCCGGACAGCACGGTCGCGCCGGTCGTCGTCAGCCCCGAGATGGCTTCGAAGACCGCATCCGTCAGCGACATCGACGGTTCGGTCGAGAACAATAACGGCGCGGCGCCGAAGCTGCCCAGCACCACCCAGAACCCGGCGACGACCCCGAATCCGTCGCGCAGACGGAGGTCGCGCTTGTCATCGCGCACCGGCAGCCATGCCAGGAAGCCGATCGCAAATGTCACGGCGAAACCGTAAATAAACGCCCACATCGAGCCGTCGTCGTAAATCAGAGACACCAGCACCGGCGGCAGCATGCTGGTGCTGAACAACATCAGCAGCATGCCGAGAATCCGCTGAACGACGGCGAAGCGCATCAGTGCGTCAGGAGAACTTCACGTCGACCTGGAACAGGCGTTCGACTTCGTCGGTCTGCCGCCGGTCGGTAATGAACAGGATGACGTGATCGTCGGTCTCGACGATCGTGTCGTGGTGTGCCTCCATGACCTTGTCGTTACGCACGATCGCGCTGATCGTCGTGCCGGGCGGCAGCTTGATGTCCTCGATCGCGCGCCCGACCACTTTCGAATCCTTCTCGGTCCCGTGCGCGATCGCCTCGATGGCCTCCGCGCGCCCGCGCCTGAGCGAGTGGACCTTGACGACATCGCCGCGGCGCACGTGCGCGAGCAGCGAGCCAATCGTGATCTGCTGCGGCGAGATTGCCACGTCGATTGTTCCCGCCTCGACCATGTCCGCATAGGACGGGCGGGTAATCAGCGCCATGACTTTCTTGCAGCCGAGTTTCTTCGCCACCATCGCCGACAGGATGTTGGCCTCTTCCGCATTGGTCAGGGCGACAAACACATCGGAGTTGTCGATGTTTTCTTCCAGCAGCAACTCCTCGTCGGCCGCATCTCCGTGCAGCACGATCGACTTTCCGAGGCGCTCGGAGATAGCGCGCGCCCGCGCCTTGTTGTGCTCGATGATCTTGACCTGGTTGGTTGATTCCAGCGCAGTTGCAAGCCGGAAGCCGATATTGCCGCCGCCGGCAATGACGACGCGCCTGACCGGATCCTCGAGGCGGCGCATCTCGCTCATGACGCGGCGAATGTCCTTGGTGGCCGCGATAAAGAAGACCTGGTCGTTTTCCTGGATCAGCGTGTTGCCATCGGGGACGATGCTCTGCCCGTTGCGGTAGATCGCCGCGATGCGGGTTTCGATGCCCGGGATATGATCCTTCAGCGCCTTGATCTGCTGGCCGACGAGCAACCCGCCGCGATGCGCGCGCGCACCGACGAGTCGCACCGCGCCTTTGGCGAACTCGAGAACCTGGAACGCGCCGGGATAATGAATTAACTGCTCGATATGTTCGGTGACCAGCTCTTCCGGGCTGATACGGAAGTCGACCGGTACCGCTGATTGCTGCCACAGCTGTTCCGCGGCGATGTACTCGGACGACCGGATGCGCGCGATCTTCGTCGGTATCTGAAAGATCGTGTAGGCGACCTGGCAGGCGATCATGTTGACTTCGTCGCTGTTGGTCAGCGCGATGAGCATGTCGGCGTCTTTCGCGCCGGCGCGCGCGAGCACGTCCGGCCACGATGCATGCCCGACGACGGTCCGTACGTCCAGGCGGTCCTGCAGTTCACGCAGCACGGTCGCGTCAGCGTCGACGATCGTGACTTCGTTGGCTTCTTCCGTCGCGAGGTGATAAGCGGCCGTGTTACCGACCTGCCCAGCGCCGAGGATTAAAATGTTCATGGTTGAGTATTTGCCTGCGTGCCCGAGGCAGCCGTAGTTTACATCAGTTCCAGGTTGGCATAAGACATGACCAGCCATTTTGTGCCGGCCGTCTCGAAATTGACCTGCACCCTCGCATGCGCGCCACTGCCCTCATAGTTCAGCACAACGCCCTCGCCGAACTTGCCGTGACGAACGCGCTGACCGAGCCTAATGTCGTTCTCATTCTGGTCCGTCAGGCTGCGCCTGCCCGAGTACCCGGATGTGCGGGCGGGCGCACGTCGATGCACGGGCCGCGACACGCGAATATTCGGGCGCACCTCTTCGAGCAACTCCGCCGGGATCTCCGAGATAAATCGCGACGGCTGGGCGAAGCTGTCGACGCCATACATGCGGCGTTGTTCTGCGTGCGTCAGGTACAACTCGCTCATCGCACGGGTCGTGCCGACATAGCAGAGCCGGCGTTCCTCCTCGAGTCCGTCGGCGTCGTTCAGTGAGCGTCGATGCGGAAACAGGCCGTCCTCCATGCCCGTCATGAAGACCAGCGGAAACTCCAGGCCCTTGACCGAGTGCAGCGTCATCAGTTGCACGCAGTCGTCCCATGCGTCGCCCTGCGTATCGCCGGACTCCAGCACGGCATGCGACAGAAACGCTGCCATCGGCGTCATGTCTTCGGTTGCCTCTTCGTCGGCGAATCCGCGCGCGGCGCTGACGAGTTCCTCGAGGTTCTCGATGCGCGCTTCGGCCTTTTCTTTCGGCTCCTTGCGATAGTGTGAGATCAGGGAGCTGCGCTGAATGACGTGATCGACCTGCTCGTGCAGCTCGATGTTCTGCGTATCATTCGCCATGGCCTCGATCAGCCCGAGAAAGGCTTGCACCGCGTTCGCGGCCCGGCCGGGAAGCTGACCGCCGGCCAGCGAGCGGGCCGAGTCCCACATCGACAGCGCATTCGCCCGCGCGTACTCGCGGATCATCGCGACCGTCCGCGCACCGATGCCGCGGGCGGGAACATTGACGACGCGCTCGAAAGACGAGTCATCGCCGCGATTCTCGATCAGGCGCAGATACGCGAGCGCGTCCTTGATCTCGGCGCGCTCGAAGAATCGCTGGCCGCCATAGACGCGATACGGAACCTGGGCTCGCAACATGGCTTCTTCGAAAACACGCGACTGGGCATTGGACCGGTATAGCACCGCGGCCTCGGCGCGCGGATTGCCCTGCGAAACCCAGTTCTGAATCTTGCCGACGATGAAGTCGGCCTCGTCGCGCTCGTTGTACGCGTTGTACAGCCGGATCGGATCGCCGTCGCCGTCGTCGGTCCACAGCTCCTTGCTCATGCGGTTGGAGTTGTTCGTGATGATCGCGTTCGCGGCCTTCAGGATATTGCTGGTAGAGCGATAGTTCTGCTCGAGCTTGACGACGGTTGCGTCCGGGAAGTCCTTTTGAAACTTCATGATGTGCTCGACCCGCGCGCCGCGCCAGCGATAGATCGACTGATCGTCGTCGCCGACCGCGAACGGAATACCGGTGTCCCCGGCCAACACCCTGAGCCATGCGTACTGGATGGCGTTCGTGTCCTGGAATTCGTCGACGAGCAGATGCCGGAACCGGCGCCGGTAACGCTCGAGAACCTCGGGTTGATGCAGCCACAATTCATGCGCTCGCAGCAGCAGCTCGGCGAAATCCACCAGGCCCGACTGCTCGCACGTTTCCTGGTACACGCGGTACAGGTGAATCAGCTGCTGGCGATTCGGGTCGCCCTGGTCCGCGATGTGCTCGGGTCGCAGGCCTTCGTCTTTCTGCTTATTAATGAAGTACTGGATCTCGCGCGGCACCCACGTGGTCTCGTCCAGTTCCAGGTTTTTGCACATTCGCTTGATCAGCCGCTGCTGATCGTCCGCGTCGATGATCTGGAACGACTGCGGCAGGCCCGCTTCGCGCCAGTGCCGGCGCAACAGGCGATGGGCGAGTCCGTGAAAGGTGCCGACCCACAGGTTGTCGACCGGCATACCGAGCAGCGCCTCGATGCGGCCGCGCATCTCGGCCGCGGCCTTATTCGTAAACGTGACGGCCAGGATCCCGAGCGGCGAAACGTTCTCGACCTGGATCAGCCACGCAATCCGATGCACCAGCACGCGGGTCTTGCCGCTGCCGGCGCCGGCCACGACGAGCATCGGCCGGTCGGGCGCCGTCACCGCTTGACGCTGCGCGTCGTTGAGCGGATCGATGATCGGGGTTACGTCCATGTACGTGCGGATCGCTGAAAGTGATGGCCCGCTAGTCTAGCAGCCGGGGTTTCATCACGGCTGGCAAATGTACAGGTCCTGTTCGTTGCCGGTCGCGTCGACGATGCGCTGCGTCCGGCATTGCTCGAGATTCATCATGCTGACGACGGGATACCGGGTCGCGGAGCAGGGTATGCGCAAGTCGCGATCGGGCGGACTCAGGAACACCGGGGGTGGTTTGATCGACACGGGTGCGACGCCGTTGATTTGCCGGGCCATGCTGTTGGCGATCAGGATATCGGCCGAACGCTTGCAGGCGTTTTCGACAGCCAAAGATTCGATCCTGTCTTCGAGCGACGCGCTCCAGTCGAGTAATTGTGCATCCATGACCGGCGGGCCGCCGTCGGCCATCGCGGCGACAACGGCTGAATACGCTTCCACGTTCAGGTCCTGCGATTGGGTCTGGGAAACCAGGTCACCGACTCGTCGGCCGAGCCCGTCATTCGTCCTTTGCGCCATACCGCGCAGATCCATCAGCACGCTGAGCGTATCGGCTACCTTGATCGCCGCATAGGTAGAGCCCTGTGTAACAGCCTTCTGATAGAGCTCCAGCGCCACGATCGGATCGTCGAACATCGCCAGTCGCGCGAGTGTCTGTGTCGCGCCGGCGTCACCGGCATCGCTCATCGCGCGCAGGGTCGGTGCATCGAGTGTGGCGTAATACGCGCTGCGGGAACCCTCCGGCGTCACGCCGAGTAGCTCGTTCTCCTCCAGGTAGCCGCGCTCGGCATACCAACGGGCGGTATCCTCGATGACGAGCAGCCCGTTGAGGCCAATCCTGTCGAGCAACGTGACCAGGTCGTCGTACGACTGGATCCGCGGCAGATACGGGTCGACCTCTTCGACGGGCGCTGCCGTGACCACCGCGGTGTCCTCCCGAACCTGCATCCCGCGGGTTGAGCCCTCTTTTTGTTGCTCCGCGGCCTCGAACGTTCGCGCGTCCTCCATCAGCCCGTCCGCGAAGCGCAGCACGGCATATAACAAGACGCCGAGCAAGATGGTCGATGTCAGCGTGGATCGGGTGGCAGGATGCATGATCGCTCGATTCCGCTCGGTCAGGTTGCGCCGCGGCTGGCTGTAACGGAACGGGCCGCGCCGGGATAGGTGGCCGTCGCGTGATTCAGGTTGATCATCGACAACAGCAACAGGGCCGCAACGGCGTTGTGCGACGTCGCGAGCCATAACGGCAGGCCGAACCAGACGACGCCGATGCCGATCGAGACCTGCGCGACGAGCGCGATCAACACGAGTACCCCGGCTTGGCGAACCGCCGGCGCTTGGTCCGCCGCCCGTGCCAGCATCAGCGTGAGTATGCCGAGGAACAGGAATGCGACGAGTGCGCCGAGTCTGTGTGTGTAGTGAATCGCGACCCGCGACGGCGCGTCGAGCACGCCGAATTCATAGTCGACGCCGAGTCCGCGCCACATGACGAATCCTTCGGAGAAGTTTGCGTCGGGTGGCCACCATCCGCCGTTGCAGGTCGGCAGATCAGGGCATGCGAGCGCCGCGTAGTTAGAACTCGTCCAGCCGCCGAGGGCGATCTGGCAGACCAGAATCCCGAGGCCGATGATGGCCGGAACGTATGCGGCCCGGCGCCCGTCACCCCGCCGGTCGGCCCGGCGCAGGTGGTCGAGCAACAGCCACGTGGCCATGCCGAGCGTCGTCAATCCGCCGAGCAAGTGGCCCATCACGATCAGCGGCTTCAGCAATAGCGTCACCGTCCACATGCCGAGCAGGCCCTGGAAACAGACGACACCGAGCAGCGCCAGCGGCATTGCGACCGGCTGGTCCGGGTCCCGGCGATTGCGCCACGCGAGGAACGCCGCGATCAGGATCGACAGTCCGAGCGTGCTGGCGGCGTAGCGATGAATCATCTCGTGCCAGCCCTTGTCCGATTCCAGCGGCCGGTCGAATTCTGCGTTGGCTCGCGCGACCGCATCGGGATCGCTGTCGTCGGGTACGATCAGGCTGCCGTAACAACCCGGCCAGTCCGGGCAACCGAGGCCGGCATCGGTCAGGCGGACCCACGCGCCGAGCACCACGACCACGATCGCCAGGCACGCGGCCAGGCCGATCAGTCTTACGTACCATTGGTAGAGAGTTGAGTTGGTGTGGGTGTCGGACACTGACGTAACTACCCTATGCGCGACAGCTTCAACAGCTTCTTCAGATCAGTATGAATTTCCTTCATGGACGTGTCACGCGGAAATCTCATCATCAGGTTGCCGAGCGGATCGACCAGGTAGATGTAGCTTCGATCGAGGCCGGCCAGCGCCGAGTCGATGGCCTGCGCCGCCGGTGTTCCATCGGTCAGGATGATTAGATCCGGGTGCTGCAGTTCGACCGTCGCTCGATCGAACTGTCCCGCGATCAGCATGACCCGCTGCGTGCGGTCGCGTTCGCGGCTCAGCGCCTTGCGGACCTGGCGCGTCTCGTAGAGAACCGACTGGCATGTGTCCGCGCAACCCGCATCCATCAGTACGAGCAGTGACCACTTGCGGCGCAACCTGGGTACTTCGCCAGCCCGCTCGTCGCCGAGATCGGTATCCGGCATCACCACGGGCGGGCTCAATAATTCGCCGTGCTCGGTGCTGCCCGCGGGCCGCCAGTCGAAGCCATAGTAAATAATGAATGCCAGGACCAGCGGTCCGAGAAAGAATAAAGCCAGCAGCAGGAACTGTCGTCGGCCGGTCTTTTGTTGTTCCGTCATTCGTGGTTTTCCTCGGGGACCTTCGTGAAATTAACGACGAAGTAGATGATCGACAACGTGATCGCGAAGCCGAACCATTGCACGGCATAGGCCAGGTGCTCTTCCGCGCCCATCATGACCGGCCGCCAGTCGCGCAGGAAGCCATCCTCGCGATCGGGGTCGAGCAGCAACTGATACCCGGTCACAGGATAGTCGAGCTGCGCGCGAATTCCCTCGGCGGTCGGGAAGGATTGCCGGCGTGGCCAGGCGTCGGCCACATCGACCGGCTCGCCATCGAGTCGCATGCCGGGGCGCGGCAGCCGGGCGATCACGCCCGAGACCTCCCGTTCCGTCGCATCGACCGCAACGTCAGGCAGGTTCGACCGATCGGCATCGGCCCGGATCCAGCCGCGGTTGACGAGCAGAGCGCGCCCGTCGACCCGCAATGGTGTCAGCACGTGATAGCCGGGCTTGCCGTCGTACATCATATTGTCGAGCAGAAACTGTCGTTGCGGGTCATAACGCCCGCGCGTCCGCAGCGGGCGAAACCGGTTGGTTTCCGCCTCCGCGTCGTCGATAACGCCATCCAGCACATCCGTGACGCCGCTGGCATCGAACTCACCGAACATGAGTCGTTTCTCTTCCGCGCGGCCGAGTTGCCAGAAGCCGGCCGAACAGAATGCCGCGCACGCAACGATCAGCCCGAGGGTGGCCCAGGCTGGCGGCTGGAATTTTCGACTTGCCGACATCACTGCGGGTGTTTAGCCTAGCGGAAGGACGTCCCGCCCATGATAAAGATTCTGATACTCATCGTTTTCGTCGCCATCCTGGTCAGCCTCGGCACCGGGTTCTTCGCGATGATGGGCGACAAGGGCAAGTCGAAGCGCATGGTCAATGCGTTAACGGTCAGGGTCGCCCTGTCCGTGATGTTGTTCGTCTTGCTCTACGTCGCTTGGTACACCGGGCAGATCCAGCCCCACGGGATTTTGCCGGGGTCAGAGTAAAAACCCCGGCAAGGCCGGGGTTTTTACTCTGACCCCTTATTATTGAGACCTACAGCCAGTAAACGAAGATAAACAGGCCGAGCCAGACGACGTCGACGAAGTGCCAGTACCAGGCCACGCCCTCGAACGCGAAGTGATTCTCCGGCGTGAAGTGCCCCTTGAGACACCGCAGCCAGATGATCAGCAGCATCGTCGCGCCGATCGTCACGTGCAATCCGTGGAAACCGGTCAGCATGAAGAATGTCGAACCGTAGATGCCACTGTCCAGTCGCAGGTTCAGCTCCTGGTACGCGTGAATGTATTCCTCAGCCTGCAGGCCCATGAACAAGAAGCCGAGCAGGAACGTCAGCGCCAGGAAGATATTCAGGATCTTGCGATTGCCGTCCTTCAGCGCGTGATGCGCGATCGTCAGCGTCACGCCGCTGGTCAGCAGGATAGCCGTGTTGATCGCGGGCAGGCCCCAGGCGCCCATCGGTTCGAACTCGCCGCCGATCTCGCCCGGACCGTTCGACGGCCACGCGTTCTCGAAGCCTTCCCAGATGAGTTGCTGCGTGAAGAAGCTGTTGCCCTCGCCACCCAGCCACGGTAACGACAGGTTGCGTGCATACCATAGCGCGCCGAAGAACACGGCGAAAAACATGACTTCGGAGAAAATGAACCAGCCCATGCCCATGCGGAACGACTGGTCGACGTCGGCGTTGTAAAACTCACCGGACTCGCTTTCATTGATGACTTCGGCGAACCACAGGAACATCATCACGACGATGATCGCCGCGCCGCCCCAGGCCAGCCAGGTCGTCGCCCCGCCGCTGCCGTTCAGCCAGTTCGATACGCCCATGAACAGCGTAAACAGCCCAATCGAGCCGATGATCGGCCATTTGGTGCCGTGAGGAACGGAGTACTTGTCGGGTGAATGAGCCATCAGGCAGGTCCTTTATCTAGATTCCGGTCGTGTCGGATTTCGACGCGACTTTCTGGCTGGCAAAAAACGTATAAGAAAGCGTAATGCGGTCGATATGCTCGGGGATGTCGCGGTCGACGACGAATCGCACGGGCATGTCCTTCGATTCTTCCGGCCCGAAGTCCTGGGCGTTGAAACAGAAGCACTCGGTCTTCTTCAGATACTTGGTCGCTTCGCCGGGCGCGATGCTCGGCACCGCGCGGCCCACGAGTTCGCGGTCGGTCAGGTTGCGGGCGAAGAAGGTGGTCTCGTAGAACTCGCCCGGATGGATCTCCATCGTTGCGACGTTCGGGCGAAACTCCCATGGCGCCTGCTGATTCAGCGTGGTGACGAACTCGACGGTCAGGATGCGATCCTCGTCGACGGCCTGTACCTCAACCACCGCCGCGCCGGACGTATCGACCTTGCCGCCGATGCCGGTAATGTCGCAGAACACATCGTAAATCGGCACCAGCAGGAACCCGAATCCGAACATCGCGACCGCCAGCGTCAGGAGTTTCCTGATCAGGGGGGCGTTGCTGACGTTGTCGTTGCTGCTCATGCGTCGGTCCCTACAGTAGCCGCAGCGCCATGAAGCCGAAATACCAGCCGAACGCGAGCAGGCCCAGGATAATCGCGGTGCGCTTGATCGTCCGGCGGGTCGCTTCGTCTCTGTCGGCTGTCATGTCGTTCATCGATGCTTGATTGTCTGCGGCCACTTACTTGAGGACCGGCGGCTCATCGAAGGTGTGATGCGGGGCCGGCGACGGCACCGTCCACTCGAGTCCCGGCGGATCGTCCCAGACCTGCGCCGTTGCCTTCTCGCCGCCGCGCACGCACTTGATGATGATGTACACCAGCAGCAGCTGCGAGAGGCCGAAGCCGAACGCGCCGATGCTGGACATCATGTTGAAGTCAGCGAATTGCGTCGAGTAATCAGGAATTCGGCGCGGCATTCCGGCGAGGCCGACGAAGTGCTGCGGGAAGAACGTCAGGTTGACGAAGATCGCCGACAACCAGAAGTGAATCTTGCCGAGCTTCTCGTCGTACATATTACCCGTCCATTTCGGCATCCAGTAGTACGCGCCGCCAATGGCCGCGAACAGCGCACCCGGTACGAGCACGTAGTGGAAATGCGCGACGACGAAGTACGAGTCGTGATACTGGAAGTCGGCCGGCGCGATCGCGAGCATCAGGCCCGAGAAACCGCCGATCGTGAACATGAACAGGAAACCGATGGCGAACAGCATCGGCGTCTCGAATGAAATCGATCCCTTCCACATTGTCGCGGTCCAGTTGAAGACTTTGACGGCTGTCGGGATCGCGATCAGCGTGGTCGACATCATGAAGAACAACTGCCCGGCGAGCGGCATGCCGACCGTGAACATGTGGTGCGCCCAGACGATGAACGACAGGAACGCGATACCGGCGACCGCGTAGACCATTGCGTCATGGCCGAACAGCGGCTTGCGCGAGAACGTCGGGATGATCTCCGAGATGATGCCGAATGCCGGCAGGATGATGATGTAGACCTCGGGGTGCCCGAAGAACCAGAAGATATGCTGGAACAGCACCGGGTCGCCGCCACCGGCGGCCTGGAAGAACGTCGTGCCGAAGAACTGGTCGGTGATCAGCATCGTGACGCCGCCGGCCAGGACCGGCATGACGGCGATCAGCAGGTAGGCCGTGATCAGCCAGGTCCAGACGAACATCGGCATTCTCATCAGCGTCATGCCCGGGGCGCGCAGGTTCAGGATCGTGACGATGATGTTGATCGCCGCCATGATCGACGAGATACCGAGCAGGTGAATCGAGAACATCGCGAACGGGAAGCCGTTACCCGTCTGCAGCGACAGCGGCGGGTAGAGTGTCCAGCCCGAGGCCGGCGCGCCGCCTTCCATGAACAGCGTCGACAGCAGCATGACGCCGGCAAACGGCAGGATCCAGAACGACCAGTTGTTCATGCGCGGCAGCGCCATGTCGGGCGCGCCGATCTGCAGCGGGATCATCCAGTTCGCAAAGCCCGCGAACGCCGGCATGATCATGCCGAAGACCATGATCAACGCGTGCAGCGTCGTCATCTGGTTGAAGAAGTCGGGATTGACGAACTGCAGTCCCGGCTGGAACAGCTCCGCGCGAATCACGAAGCTCATCGCGCCGCCGACGAACAGCATCGTCAGCGCGAAGATCAGGTACATCGTGCCGATGTCCTTATGATTCGTCGAAAAGACCCAGCGGCGCCAGCCCTTCTCCGGCCCGTGGTCGTCATGGTGATCGTGTGCTGCTGCTTCGCTCATGCGTTTATCCCGTCGTGAATCTGCTGTTTCTTTGTGTTCGGTGTCGGATTAGCTGCTCTTCTGAGCTTCCAGCCAGTTCGCGTAGTCCGCCTTCGAGAGGACTTCCACGACGACCGGCATGAAGCCATGATCCTTGCCGCAGAGTTCCGCGCACTGACCGCGGTAGGTGCCGGGCTCGTTGACCTTGAACCAGCCTTCGTTGACGAAGCCCGGTACGGCATCTTTCTTGATCGCGAACGCCGGTACCCACCACGCGTGGATGACGTCATTCGATGTAATCAGGTAGCGAACGCGGGTATCGACCGGAATGACGAGCGGCTTGTCGACGTCGAGCAGATAGTTCTCGACATCGTTGACGTCCGTCTCGTTGCCCAGCCGGCGAGCCGCGTTGCTCGCCGATGCCAGGTTACTGTAGAAGCCGACGCCTTCGCCGATGTAATCGTAGTGCCACTTCCACTGGTAGCCGGTGATCTTCACGGTCATCTCGGCGCCGCGATTGTCCTCGATCTTCACCAGCGTCTGCGCCGCCGGGACGGCCATGGCGATCAGGATCAGCGTCGGTACGACGGTCCAGATAATCTCGGCCTTGGTATTGTGTGACCAGGTTTCCGCTTCTGCGCCTTTCGATTTGCGGAAATTCACGAGCGCGTAAATCATCGCGCCAAACGTCAGGACGGCAGCGATCGTGCAGACGCCGAGCACCATCATGTGCAGGTCGTAGACCTCGGCGCTGATGTCGGTCACGCCCACGGGCATGTTCACTTCCCAGTCGGCGCGGGCCGTCGACATCGCTGCGAATGAGCCGAGGATCGGCATCAGTAATCTAGTCATTAATGTGCTCCAGCCAACTTGGCCTGAATCAACGGTCAAACATAAATAAAAGCGTGTATCGAAGAGATACGGGAAATCCGTATTGACTCAGCCGAAACTGCGGGCCGGACTATTTTCCTGCCGAGATGACTTCCGAGAGGCGGCGTTCCAGGCCGTCTCGTTCGCTATTCGTCAGGAATGATCCGATCTCCACGCTGTGACCCTTGGATCTCAGCACGAGTCTGCTCGGCCAGTTCGTTGCCGCCGGACGGACCAGTTTCACCTGGGTCCAGTGCCGCGAGAACTCGTGTTGCTCGTCGCTGTCGGGATGAATCTTCCGTATAACGACGTTGCGCTCATCGATCTGGATAAGCTCACGAGTTTTTGTTTTTCGCATGGTCCACCACAGTGCTGCACCCAGCACGACGACCTCGATTCCGGCCACCGTCAAGATCGGCCAGAGACCGGCCATCGCGAACAGGCTCGCGATAACCAGGGGTGTCGCAACAATCGACAGATAGAACACGGCGGCTGACCGGACGGTCAGTGAGCGGTTGGGGACAATCTCAAAATACGTCACTGGTAAAAAATACCACTGATTCGGTCCCGGCCCGAGCTGTTCTTCGATACCTCCTTGTAATGCCCGTTTCGCGGGCGCGCAAATGGTACTTGAAGCGATATCGGCATGCAATCAGCTCGGGCGCGCGGCTCGATCAAGATACTTCCAAAAAAACAAATAGTTACTCCCGGATGTTGGAGCGTGTCAAGGCCGTCAGCGTGGCGGGCGACCGAGTCGTTCGATCGGGATTTCGATCGGGTCGTTCGGGTTCCGCCGCGGCGGTTTCTCGCCGGCCCATGCGATGCCGAAAACGACGTCGAGTGTGATCGGAATCCGGCCGTCGGCATCGGCCTGGGCGCGGCAGGCAGCGTACAGGCGTTGCGCCGCTGCGCGGCCGGTCAGGCCGCGGTTACGGTCGACGGTGGCATTGATCGAGCCTGCGTTGCGCAGATCCGCGATCAGGCTGTCGACGGCCCCGTAGGTGACCGTCAGCACCTGGCTGTCGATGACCGGTTCCGCGAACCCGGCTCGGACCAGCGCATCGCCGATGTTGTGCATGTCGGCGAATGGCGAGATGTGCGAGAAGCGATCGGCCGTCGCCCATGCCCGGCCGAGTTCCAGCAAGCTGTTCGGGCCGAAGGTCGTGAAGATCAACAGGCCCGGCGAGCGCAGTACGCGACGCGCCTCGGTCAATACCGCGGCCGGATCCGGGCAGTGGTGCAGCATCAGGTTGGAGAAGACGACGTCGGCCGTTGCGTCTGCCAGCGGCAAGTGCGCCGCGTCGGCGCACAGCGCGGCGCCGGTCGCGTCGCCGGCCATCAGCATCGCGGGCGTCAGGTCGATCGGCAGGATCGTCGCTTGCGGGAAGCGTTTTGCCAGCGCCGGCGTCGCCGCCGCGGTGCCGGCGCCGAGGTCGATGACGAGCGTCGGTTCGATGCGGACGGCCGCAAGCCGGTCGAGCAGGCGCTCGCGGATCTCGCGATGCAGAAAATCGTGTTCGTCGAACCCGGTCGCCGCGCGTTCGAAGCCCCTGCGGATCAGTTGCTGGTCGAGCATTCCTCGGGTCGCATGCCGAGTCGTCCCAGCAGTTCGAGGTCCTGGTTCGCCTTCGGGTTGGGCGTGGTCAGCAGCTTTTCGCCATAGAAGATCGAGTTGGCGCCGGCCATGAAGCACAGTGCCTGCATCTCGTCCGACATGTCGGTGCGCCCGGCCGACAGCCGCACGTGCGATTCCGGCATCAGGATGCGTGCCACCGCGATGACGCGAACGAAATCGAGCGGGTCGATGTCGAGCGGCGCGTCGTCGAGAGGTGTTCCGGCGACCTGCACGAGTTGATTGATCGGCACGCTGCCCGGATGCTCGGGGAGCGTGGCGAGCGTGTGCAGCATGTCGACCCAGTCACTCTCCGCCTCCCCCATGCCGACGATACCGCCGCAACACACCTTGAGACCG
>JBLYYV010000031.1:0-3998 GCA_048550095.1 Gammaproteobacteria bacterium | reverse complement strand
CGGCGAGCCAGCCGCGTTGCCACAGCGCGTAATCCGCATACTGCACCGGCAGTGCCGGCCACTCCGGCGCGCGGCCCGCGCGATACGCGTTGTAGGCGCGCGCGAGTTCGTCGAACAGCACCGCCATCGACCAGCCGTCCGCGACGATGTGATGAAGAACCAGCACCAGCACGTGCTCACGCTCGCCCGACTGCAACACATGCGCGCGCAACAGCGGGCCCGTCGTCAGGTCGAACGGGCGTCGTGCAATTGCCGCGAGGCGCGCCTCGAGCGTCACGCCGGAATCGATCGACTCGACGACGACCGGCACATGGCCTTCGTCGGCGATGCGCTGCATCGCTTCACCATCGACGTCGACGATGGTCGTCCGCAAGGTCTCGTGACGCATGACGAGCGCCGCGACCGCCTGCTCCAGCGCGGCAACCTCGAAGTCGCCGCGCACGTGCATCGACCAGACGAGGTTATAGACCGGGTTACCCGGTTCAAATCGATCGAGGAACCACATCCGTTGCTGCATGAAAGACGCGAGGGCCTCGTGGCGGGCGCCTGCAGCGCGCGGCTGCAACATCTGACGCCGGCGTTCCATATCGCGAGCAACGCCTTCCGCATCGTCGGACCGCAACAACGCGGCGACGCCGGCCACGGTCGGCGACTCGAATAATGCGCGTAACGGCACCTCGGCGGCGAACGCGTCGCGAATGCGCGCGATCAGCTGCGTCGCCAGCAGCGAGTGGCCGCCGAGGTCGAAGAAGCTCGCATGCACGCCGACCGCCCTGCGACCCAGCACCTCGGCAAACAGACCCGCCAACGCCGTTTCGATCGCATCGCGCGGAGCGACGAAGCCATCGGCGCCGACACTCGCCCAGTCCGGCGGGGGCAGCGCGCGGCGATCGAGCTTGCCATTCGGGGTCAATGGCACCGACGGAACCGCGACGAGCAGTGACGGCATCATGTAGTCGGGCAGGCCCTGGCTCAACGCATTGCGCAGCATCGTCGTGTCCAGTTCATCGCCCGACGTACTCGGCACGACATATGCGACGATACGCGTATCCTCCGGCGACACTTCGTCGAGCACGACGACAGCAGTTTCGACGCCGGCAATCGAGACCAATGCGGCTTCTATCTCGCCGAGCTCAATGCGAAAACCACGCAGCTTGACCTGGCGGTCCATTCGACCGAGCAACTCGATCGTGCCGTCGCGACGCCAGCGCGCGCGATCACCGGTGCGGTAGAGTCGTCCGCCATCGTTCATGAACGGATCGGTGACGAACCGCTCGCCGGTCAACTCGGGCCGGAGATGATATCCGTCGGCGAGGCCGTCGCCGCCGATATACAACTCGCCTGCAACGCCGATCGGCACCGCGCGCATTCGGCCGTCGAGCACGTGCAGCCGCGTGTTGGCGATCGGCCCGCCGACCGTTATAGGCGCTGTCGCATCTGCGATCCGCGCACAGGTCGACCAGATCGTCGTCTCGGTCGGACCGTACATGTTCCACAGGGCGTGACCCCCAGCCAGCAGTTGCTCGGCGAGCGTTCGGTCCAGGGACTCGCCCCCGCACAGGATCTTCATGCCCGGCCGCCCCTGCCAACCGGCGCTCAGCAACATGCGCCACGTCGACGGAGTCGCCTGCATCACGGTCGGCTCGCACGCAGCGATCCCGCTCGCCAGCGCGTGGCCATCGGCGGTTGTCTCTGTCGTCGCGACGATCACAGTGCCGCCGACGATCAGCGGTAACATGAGCTCGAGCGCGGCAATATCGAACGACAGCGTCGTCACCGCCAGCAGTCGATCGCCGGACGACATACCCGGCTCGCGCGCCATGCTGACCATGAAATTCGTCAGCGCCGAATGCGGTATGCACACGCCTTTTGGCAGGCCGGTCGACCCGGACGTATAGATGACGTATGCAGTCCCGGCAACTGCGCCGCCACAACTCCTGACAACGCCGCGCCTGATATCCGCAACGGCACCGTTGCCGTCGACGACAATAAGCGTACCGTCGAACGCCGGCAGCGTATGTCCGACGGTTTCGCTCGTCACGAGCATGGCACTGCCAGAATCCTCGAGCATGTATTCGATGCGCTCGGCCGGGTACTGCGGATCGAGCGGCAGATACGCCGCGCCGGCGCGCATCGCGCCGAATACGGCCACAACCATCGCGGCTGAACGATCGACGAGCACTGCCACGACGCCGGTTTCGTTCGGCGGCAGGCATTCCCGCAAAGTCGCCGCCGCGGCTTCGACGCGAGCGGCGAGCTGCGCATAGGTCATTCGCTCGCCGGCGCACTCGATCGCGATCGCATTCGGCGTGCGAAGTGCCTGATCGAGCATGCGTTCCACGATCGTGCTGTCGCGGTCGTACTCCGCCGCCGTAGCGTTCCAGTCCGCCAGTTGCCGCCGCGCGGATGAATCCAGCGCAAGCGCGAGCGATGCGATTTCGATCGCGGGATCCGCGACGATCGCGGCGAGCGTGCTCTCGTAGACCGAAACCAGTCGATCGATCGTCTCGAAGTCGAACAGGTCGCTGTTATATTCGACGCTGAGCCACAACTCTTCTTCGAATTCGTTGGCCGACACCGTCAGGTCGAACTTGGCGGTTTCGCCGGGACTGGTCTCGCCGGGACTGACCGTCACGCCGCGGATCGGTTGCGCTTCCCATGGCGCGTTCTGCAGCACGAACATCGTCTGGAACAGCGGCGTGTAACTCATGTCGCGCGGCGGCTGCAGTATCTCGACGAGTTTTTCGAAAGGCAGCTCCTGGTTCGCGAACGCGTCGATCGATACAGCTCGGACACGGGCGAGGAGTTCGACGAATGACGGATTGCCACTCACGTCGACGCGCATGACCAGGGTGTTGACGAATAGCCCGACCAGCCCTTCCAACTCCGTGCGTTGCCGCCCTGCGATCGGCGTTCCGACGACCGTGTCCTCACTGCCGGTGTAGCGCGCCATCAACACGTCGAACGCGGCGAGCATCACCATGAATAACGTGCATGACTGACGCTGGGCGAGCGCCTTCAGGTCGGCCGTCAGCTCCACCGTCAGCGGGCGCAAAACCTTGCCGCCGTTGAAAGTCTGCCGTCGCGGTCGCGGCCGATCCGCTGGCCATTCCAGCAAACCGGGCGCATCCGCCAGTTGGCTGCGCCAATAGTCTGCCTGTCGATCGAGGTGCGGCCCGTCGAGCCATTCGCGTTGCCAGACGGCGTAGTCGGCGTACTGAATGGACAGCTCCGGCAAAGCAGGCCGTCCGCCGGCGGCGAATTCGTCGTACGCCCGCGCGAGATCCTGGAACAATACGCTGGACGACCACGCGTCACCGATAATGTGATGCATGATCATGACGAGCAGGTGTTCGTCGTCGTCGATAACGAGCAGGTGCACGCGCAACAACGGGCCTGTCTCGAGCGAGAATTCGTGCAGGGCGAGCTCGCCCACTTTTTGCTGTAGCTGATCTGCCGTCGCGCCTCGCATTTCCTGCGTGACGAGTCGCACGTCCGTCGACGACGAAACGATCTGCACCGGTGCGCCGCTGCGCGATGCGAACGTCGTGCGCAACGACTCGTGTCGCTCGACGACATGATCAATCGCACGCTGCAGACAATCCGGATCGATCGGCCCCGACAGGCGCACCGGCAACTTGACGTTGTATGCCGCGCCCGGCCCCTCGAGTTGATCCAGGAACCAAAGTCGTTGCTGTGCGAACGAGACCGGGAACTCGTATTGCTCACCGATCGATGCCGGCACTTGACGACCATCGCCGTTCAAGAGCGACGCCTCGGCTTGCGGGGCAGCGACGTTATCTTCGACTCCGTTGGATTACCCGGCCGCGCGCGCAGTGTTTCGATTCGGGATCCCGTGTCCGCGACCGTCGGTTGCGCAAAGAAATCGGCGAGCCCGAGCTCGACGCCGAGGCGGTCGCGGATGCGGGACACGAGGCGGGTGGCCAGCAGCGAGTGGCCGCCGAGCGCGAAGAAGTCGTCGTGGATGCCCACCTCCG
>JBLYYV010000030.1:0-9783 GCA_048550095.1 Gammaproteobacteria bacterium | reverse complement strand
GGCCCCCAGCCATCGGGGCCCTCCGGGAACAGGTTGTACAAATGCCAGACGGCGCAGAAGTCGTCGTCCGGTCCGAAGGCGGTATCCGACAGGCGCAGGATCCGGTCGCCATCTTTCCTGAACACCGATACGCCAGGCTGGAATCCGGCGTACTCGCCGTCGTCGGCGTAGTAGCCCATGTCCTTGGCGAAAGACGTGCCCTCGTGGCTGACCATCCTGAAACGCCAACCCCGGCTCTTCGCGAATTCGTGCTGCTCCTCCGGCGATTCGGGCGAACTCACGACGAACGCGGCCCGGTCCTCGAGGTGATCCACCACACCATTCAACCCGTCGGCCCAGAGCGTGCAAAAGACGCAGCCCGAGCCCATGTTATGAATGAGGATCAGCTCGTCATGATCGCCGAACAGCTGTGACAAATGCACGGGACCGGCCGTCGTCGTAAATGCGTAATCATCGACCTGCTCGGGCTCGATACCGGCCTGCAGTTCCCGCATTTCCGCGCGGATCTCGAGGATGCGGCGCCGGGCGTCATTCAATTGCTGAATCGTCTCCGTGTATGACATCGCTCTTCTCCTATATATTGCGTCCATGACTGTAGCGATTGGTATCGACGGCTGCAAAGACGGGTGGTTTTATTTCCGCTTCGAGGACGGCGTCGGCACGTTCGGCGTCGCGGCAACGACCGCCGAGATTCTCGACGGTATGCCGTTCGACGGTCGCGCCCTGATCGATATTCCGATCGGTCTGAAGGAACGCGGCAAGACGGAACGCGAGTGTGACCTCCTGGCGCGTGACCTGCTGCGACCTCACCGTCACTCGAGCGTGTTTCCCGCGCCGTGTCGCCAGGCGCTGAAGCAGAAAGATTATGCCGCCGCGAAGGACAAGAACCGGAAGATTACGGGGCGCTCGCTGTCCCGGCAGACGTGGGGCATCGGGCCGAAGATTCTCGAGGTGGACGACTATGTCCGCGAGAATCCGCCGGTTTGCGATTCGCTGTTCGAGGCCCATCCCGAGGTCGTCTTCTGCGGGCTGGCCGGCGGGCCCATGAGCGCGAGCAAGAAGACGCGCGATGGCTTCACCGAACGCATGACGATTCTGCGCATATTCGATCCGGACGCGGAGACTTACATCTCGTCGGCGTTCCTGGCGTACGGCGGTTACGAGGCAGCGCGCGACGACATCGTCGATGCCTACGCGCTCGCGCTATGCGCGAAACACCCCGGGCGGTGGCTCACGCTGCCGGACGAGCCGCCGCGAGATCCGCGCGGCCTGCCGATGCGGATGGTCTACATGGCGCGGTGACCTGCGACACAGTCACAGGCGAGAGCGTTTCGGTAGTATTCACCCACTAGCTGAGTACGAGTCGCCGCCCCACGATGGACAATCTTCACGATCTCAATGTCATCCTGAGTTCCCGCGTGCCGCTGGTCGTGGTCGAGAGCCTGGACGAGAATCGCTTCCTCGGGTTTCTTAAGGACATCAGCCGTGGCGCGTTCGGTGGCCGGTCGCGGCCGTTGTTCCGCTGGTCCGTCACCGATGGCCTGCGTCGCATCGATATCGAAATGGATCCGCAACTGCACAACGCGGAGCCGGCGGCGGTCCTGAAACACATCCGTGCCGTGAATGCGCCGGGTGTCTATGTGCTGCTCGATTTCCACCCGTACCTGAGTGATCCCGTCAACGTCCGACTGCTTAAGGACATTGCCGTCGCCAGCCATGGCGGCGAACGGACGGTCGTGCTACTCAGTCACGAGCTGAAATTACCGCCGGAGCTGGAGCGCCTGTCGGCGCGCTTCACGATGTCGCTGCCCGACGAAAACGAGCGCGCGATGATCGTCAATCAGATCGTGGCGGCCTGGAACCGCGACAATCCCGGCAACGTCGAGGTCGATCCGAAGGCGCTCGACTTACTGATCAGGAACCTCGCCGGCCTGACGCGCGCCGACGCCGAGCGCGTCGCGCACTCGGCGATCTACCAGGACGGCGCCGTGACGGCCAGCGACTTGCCCGAAGTCATGCAGGCCAAGTACGAATTGCTGAGTCGCGAAGGTATTTTGTCGTTTGAATACGAGACCGCGAGCTTCGCAGACGTCGGCGGCCTCAGGAATCTCAAGGCATGGCTGGAACAGCGTAAGCAGGCCCTCGCGAACGAAGCGCCGCAACTCGATCCGCCGCGCGGCATGATGCTGATCGGCGTGCAGGGCTGCGGCAAGAGCCTGGCCGCGAAGGCGGCCGCCGGGATACTCAAGGTACCTCTTCTGCGGCTCGATTTCGGGGCTTTGTACAACAAGTACCACGGCGAGACGGAACGCAACCTGCGCGAGTCGCTGCACCAGGCCGAAGTCATGAGTCCCTGCGTGCTATGGATCGACGAGCTCGAGAAGGGCGTCTCGACCGGTAGCGGCGACAGCGGCCTGTCGCGGCGAGTGCTCGGCACTTTCCTGACGTGGATGGCCGAAAAGGAGCACGCGGTGTTTGTGATTGCGACCGCGAATGATATTTCCGAACTGCCGCCGGAATTGGTGCGCAAGGGCCGCTTCGACGAGATCTTCTTCGTCGATCTGCCGGACCGGCAGACGCGCGCGACGATCCTGCACATTCATCTGGCCAGCCGCGGGCACGATCCGAAGACGTTTGATCTCGCGCAGTTGATGCGCGAGAGCCAGGGATTCTCGGGCGCGGAGATCGAGCAGGCGGTCGTGTCGGCGATGTACGCGGCCAGTTCGGCGGCAGAGGAGCTGAAGACGGGGCATGTAGCCGACGAGCTGAGCCGCACGCGACCGTTATCCGTGGTCATGCACGAGAAAATCGCCGCCCTGCGTGCGTGGGCAAAGGAACGAACGGTGCCGGCCGGCTAGTCCTCGACCGGCTCGGATTCGAGCGGAGCCATCCGGCTGAAGCGGAGGATCTCGCTCCCGTTCTTGTCCATTAAGAACAGCAGGTCCCGGTAGCTATCGAGGCGATAGCGTCGCGTTTCAGCCAGCGCATTGAAGAAGCGTGTTTCCTGGTCAGAAATCGCTTCGGAACATATCTTCATCGTCACGCCGAACGCGCCGAATTCGATCTGGTCGCCTTTGAAAGCCACATTGCCGAAGGCATTGTTGCATCCGCCTTGCGCGCGGGCGCTCGTGTTCGTTTCGAATGCCAGCGTGGTCTGCAGCATGTCGATGACACCCTTGCCGTCGATGTCCTCAGCCAGCCAGCGCGTGCCGACGAGCTCGTCGCCGCCTGCGGACGTGACGGCCGGGCCTGTCGACCCGCAGCCGGTGAGCAGGACCAACAGCAGGGTCATGGCGACAGGTCGTCGCCGAGCGAAAAAAGTCATGGCGTCTGGGCGATCCTCGTTATTGCCCGTGAACCTTAGCATGCGAGAGCAGATCCGGCGCGCATCGCCTGTCGGTTACTTCAGATGCAGCTCGACGATCTCTCCGTCGCTGACTTCGTGATCCGTACCGACCTGCTGACCGTCGAAGACGCCTTCGCCCCAGACGCGCGCGTACCGCAGTCCCTGCGCGAAATCCTTGTGCACCAGGCGCGCGACGTCGTGAATCGTGTCGCCGCGCCTGACGGTGAATGGCTTGTCGCGCTCGAAGGGCTTACCCGGCGACTTCGTGTAGACACGCACCACGCCGAGTGCTTCGAACAGGAAAGGTGAGATCTCGTCACAACCCTGTCCCGATTGCGCTGAACAGAACATTGTCGGATAGCTGACTTCGATCAGTTCTTCCAGTACTCGCACGTCTTCGGGTTCCGGGTCGAGGTCGCTCTTGTTCGCGACCAGCACGGTCGGCAGTTCAATGCGAAACGGATCCGGGTCATCGGCGTCGGTCGGGTCGCGCGGCGGCGCGGCATTGTGGGTTCCCGGCCAATGCTCCGTCAAAAACACTTTTTTGGTTTTCAATTGACGGAGGATCGTCGGCACCTGGTCCACGCATTCCGGGTCGGCGATATCGATGACGAGCATGACGGCATCGGCAGGCTGCAATGCGTTGACGATCCATGGTTCCATATAGTCAGCCGAGATCGCTGGCAGGTCGATCAGCTGCAGCAACGCGTCTTCGTGCGGCAGCATGCCCGGTATCGGCTCGTGCGTCGTCAGCGGATATGGTCCTATCGGGGTATGCGAACCCGTCAAGCGGGCGTGCAGGCTCGATTTGCCGGAGTTCGGCGGGCCGAGGAGGGCGATCTGCGCCGCGCCTTCGGCGTGGATGGCGTGCACCGGCCCGGCGCGCCGGGCGCCTTTGCCGCCGCCGGACAGCTCGGCCGTCAGCTCCTTGATTCGCGTCTTGATGTCCGCCTGCAGGTGATCGGTGCCTTTGTGCTTCGGGATCGTGCGGAGCATGTCTTTCAGGCAGGCGAGCCGCTCGCCAGGCTCGTTTGCCTGGCGGTAAGCCGCTTCGGCTTTTCGGTAGTCCGCGGTCAGATTGGCAGGCATGGCTGGATTATCCGGCAGGTAAGTAAAACATGCACTGGCGTGACTGATGTCGTTGTGCTGCAATCTTCGGTAGAAAAACGCCCGCAGGGCGCACGTATACAAAGACGAACACGGAGGTCGGCCCCATGCGGCCCAGGGTAACGAGTTGGCTCGTACTCGGCATCGCCATTGCGGCGCTCGCGGCCGTCATTCTGTTCGAGTTGATCTAGATCCACCCGGTTGGCGATTTTTTCCGGTTATGTGACATAAGCCGCATTTGCCAGGCGCGCGTGTGAAGAGCGTCATGGCATGCAGCGGCAGGTCGCGGCTACAGTAACCGCAACCTGACAGTCAGGGTGGGCGTGGCGTCTCACGGCCGGGATCAAGGAACGAACCGCGGTCCATATGCCATGAAGCGTCTGATCCGGGCACAGGTTTCAAGGGCCTCCCTCGCGGGAGGCCTTTGTTTTTGCGGGGAGCGGCCGTTGCTCAGTTCGCCTTCGCGACGCGGGTCTCGGGCAGGCTGATCGTGATCATGCCGTCTTCCCGCCAGTCGCTGACCTGCAGGTCGACACCCATCATTTCGCCGGCGCCCTTGATCCGTGGCACGGTCCAGATCTCATGGATCTCCTGCTCGGTCAGGTCGTGCATGCCGAGCCGCGTCGTCGACGCGAGGACCGTCTTGAACGGTGACTTGTAGGTGACCTTGCCCGGCTCGCGCTGCGTGTCCAACACGAGCTGATAGAAGCAAGCCGTCTGCTCAGTGACGGCGATCAGGGCAAGTTCCGTGTTGCCGGTCTTCTCGATCAGTTTGCGGACCCGCATCATCATCGGCATCTGTGTGGCGATTTCCTCAGTGACTGCCGCTTCCATCATGTCGTTGTCTTTGGCGAACTGAATGAAATTCAGCGTCATCTTGATCAGTGCGTCGTTCATCTCGTGCTGATAAGCCGAGTTGGAGTTCATGATCTTGATTGCTGATGCGACGGCAAGGCCGAGATCTTTTTCTCGGCCGCTGAAATCGTGTTCCGGCCCCTTGGTCGGGCTGGCTTCGGCGATCGCCGCTGCAACCGCTGCGCCGAGCACTGCCTCGTTGCCTTCGAAGCCGCTGTATTGACCCATCTTCTTGTGACCGCCGCCTTTGCCGGCGTGTGCGCCGGCAAACGCGCCCGCGCTGACGAGCAGTACGATCATCGACGTGACTGCTGTAAAGCATTGAATCCGTTTCATTTTGACTATCCTCGCCAAGTTGGTGAGGACACGTTAGCACCCCGGGAATGGCGGCCCAAGCGATACGGGTGTGTTGGTCCGGGGATTGGACGCCCGGCGGGCTCTCGAGATCAGAGCGTTTCGTGGTATTTATCGAAGTGCAGGTCGCGGGCCTGATCCTGCCACGCGTCGCGCTTCAGGCGGCGTTCGAAATCCGGGATCAGCATCTGCGCGCGTTCGCGGTCGTCGCCGGTCAGGCCTGCGAGCTCCCGGTATCGATAGATGCCGAGTTGATGCAGTTTGCGGGCGATGACGTTGCCGATGCCGCGAATGTCGGTCAGCTCGTCGATCGAATCGAACGGGTTGTCGTCGTTGTCGGTGGTCTCGCCCATCTGCGCGAGTCGTTCTCGCTGCAGCTTCAGTTCGTCGCCGAGCACCTGGCAGTGACGCTTCCAGCGATCCAGTTCCGAGGTCAGCGAATGCAGCAACGAAGGCGTCGTCTCGTCGACATTCGGTGTCGGCAGAGACGAGAGTTGCTCGATGTCGTCGTCATCGTCGTCATCATCCAGAAGGTCGTCGACGGACTCGAGCATGTCGGAGTCTTTCGCGACGCTCAGTTCCACCTCGAGTTCCTGGTTGCGCGTCTTGAGCGTATCGAGCTGCCGGTTCGCAACCGAGAGCTTGTCGCGCATCAATTCCTGCTCGCCCTTGGCTGTCTTCAGATCGGATTCGGTCGAGGCGGTCAGGTTCGCCAGCTTGATCATCCGCGAGGTCAGGTCATGAATGCGTTCATGTGCAAGGTCGACATGCTCCGTCGCGTCCTTGGCCACGTTTTGATTGCGCGCCATGTCGTTTTTCATCATACGTACCTGGGCCAGCAGGTCGCGGATCTGCGAGTCACGAGGATCCTCGCGCTCAGAGACGTCGCGACCGCGCTCGATATACCAGCGCATTGCCCACGCGCCGCCGGCCGCGGTTCCGATGCAGGCGAGGAACGCCAGAACGTAGAAGAGAATTGACATAACCCAAAAAATTGCTCGTGAGCCCCGAAAATAGGGGACTCCACGTCGAAATTCCTTGGCCTGGTTCTCAGATTACGTGCAATCGCCCCGCATGGCGGCGTCTGCGCTCCGAAACCGAGAAACAATACCGGATCGCCGTGCGATCGGACCGGTTCGACTGTCGGGTCAGGACAGCTGGGTATTCGAATGATCGGACACGCACAGGGCCTGGTAGGTGCCGGTTCGGGCCGACGTCGAATATGCGACCTTGTTTCTGCCGTCGTTTTTCGCGTTATACATCGCACGGTCCGCGGCCACGAGGACGGTTTCCGGTTGCGTGTCATGGGTCGGCAGTGTCGATGTCACGCCGATGCTGACGGTGACGCACCGGTGCTCCTTTGCCCCCTTGTGAGGTATGCCGAGGCCTTCGACGGTTGCGCGAATGTTCTCAGCGATCTTCAGGCCGCCCTCGAGGGGGGTGTCGCCGAGTACGACGATAAATTCCTCGCCGCCATAGCGAGACACCAGGTCCGACGCCCGGCCGACCGCGCGACGAATGGCCTGCGCGACGAGTTTCAGACAGTGGTCACCTTTCTGATGGCCGTAGTTGTCGTTATAGGCTTTGAAATTATCGATATCGATGATCAGGATACAGATCGGCGTCTTGTCGCGCAGGGCGCCCTGCCACGCGCGCGCCAGGAACTCTGCAAACCAGCGGCGGTTCGCGAGGCCGGTCAGGCTGTCTTCGCGGCTCAGTCGTTCGAGCGTCGCGTTCGCTTCCTTCAGCTCCTCGGTCCGCTGCGCGATTTCCTTTTCCCGGTTCGCAATAACGTAGATCAGTTCACCGCGGAGTTTTTCGCCCTGCTGAACGGACTTGCGCAGCTTTCGGTAGGTTGCGCGAAGGCGTTCGTCTAGAGACCCCAGGTGCTCGAAGATCGTCAGCACTTCGCGCGGCGCATCGGCCGGCGGTCGGGGCACTTCCTGGTTCATGTTAAGGTCGAAATTACGTACCGAAGCATCGAGCGATTTGAGCGGACCGGACAGGGAGTGCACCAACACGAGCGCGAGGCAGATCGACACCAGCAGCGCGCCGGCGAGCCACGTCAGCGCTACGCCATACTCTTCGAGCAACGCAGCTTCGATCTGTTGCAAGGGCCGGAACATTACCAGTTGCCAACCACTACTGAGGGTGTGACGTGCGGCGAGGTACTGCGCAGCGTCGCTCGGCAGGCTGAAGGAGAATACCGGTCCCGATGCCGTGTTCGGATCAACGAAAACAGAAGTCTTGTCGAGTCGGTCGCTCTTCGAGAATCCGGAACCATCGCTGGCAAACATGACCTGACCGACGCGGTCGATGATGATGGTGCCGATGCCATCGGATTCGTGCATCAGGCGCTGCGCGCTAGCGAGGCCGCTCAGGTCGTAGAACGCGACGATTGCGCCGACGGGCGCGCCAGAATCGTCCAGCACGGGCACGCTGATGGCCGTAACCAGCGTTCCATCGCCGCCGGGTATCCTCAGTCCGTCCGAAATATAGGCTTCGCGTGTTTCGAGCGGACGGTTGATGTATTCCTTGTCGGCGGATGCCGGGACGTTCTCCGTGGCCGCTTCTATCGAGTCGCCGGTCTGGCGCGTCGTGGCGATGACGCGCCCCTGCCGGTCGGCCACCAGTATCACTCGAATGCCCCGCATGTCTTGATGCACACGGATCAGCGGATCGACGATCGTTGCAGCAACCTCGCTGCCGTCCGACGCGAGGCTCGGCCGAACCAGGTTCGCCGCGTTGCTGATTTCCTGGAGATAACGTTGCAGGAAGAAGTCCGCCAATTCGCCGACGGTTTCCGCCTGCGATTGCAGGATCGTCGACGTCGTCGCGAGACGCTCGCCCGTCGATCGCTCGGACAATACGAGCGCCAGCGAGATCACGGGCAGGGTCGTTGCCAGAACGAACGCCACGAGCATGCGACCACGCAATGAAGGCAGCTGCAGGAATTGCAGGCGGCGCGGGAGATGTTTACCAAACACCAGCAGCAAGGTCGCATAGAAGCCGAGCAGGCAGAACAGCCCAAAGCCGGCCATGGCAATCCATGTTGGCCAGTCGAGGCCGAAATCGGCGCTCGTGCCGATGCCGGGCAGCAAGTTGTTCATAGGGCGTTCACGGTCATGCGCACCGCATACAGTCCGGGGTTTTGGCAGCGTAGCGGAGGCATCGGGGCCACGATGCGACTTATGTCGTGTTTTTATCAGTGCGTCACATTGCGGGCCGCAGCGGGGCGCGTCCGAGTGGCATGCAAAGGTATTTGATCGGCTGCGCAGGTTTAGCCGGACTTGAATCCGCTGCGCCAGGCAGTCAGGACGCCGCTTTCAGTTCCTCTTCGCCGATTTCCAGCTGCTCGCGGATGCGCATCAGCCCCCGACGCACGCGAGTCTTCACGGTGCCCAGCGGAATGTCGAGCCGGTCGGCGATCTCGCTGTGGCTGTAGCCCTCGTATAACGACATCGACAGGATGGACCGATGCTGGTCGGGCATCTCGTCGAGGACCCGCTCGACGTAAGCCATCTCGGCAGATTCCTCCAGCCGCGCTGCAACCGCTGGCTGGATGGGCGCCGCTTCGTCGGCATCCAGTGAATCCGTCTGCGGCCGCCGGCCATTGCGGCGTATGCGATCGATCAGACGACGTCGGGTAATGGTCGAAATAAACGTTGCCTCTGACGCGATCTCCGGGTTATAGCGATCGGCGCTCGACCAGATTGCGATGAAAACGTCCTGCACCGCATCTTCCGCTTCCGCTGCATTCCCCAGAAACTGGCGCGCGAGTGACCATACCAGACCGTTGTAGCGGTCCATGCACTGGGCGACGGCGTTGGCGTCGCCCGACGCGATGCGCGGCAGTATGGGTGCGTCGTCCATCGTCATCCTTTGCTGTATCGATTCCGGTACTAACTGTTACGGGTCGGCGGATACGGTGGATCACAGCCTGAATCGGGTCGCCCATCGCCGGCCGCCCCCGATCACCCCAATAGCGGACTGGGCTCGTGCCGACGAGATCCAAATGGCGTTGCCGGCCGAATACGCAATGAGCAATCGATTTTCGAGCCGCTGCGCGGTACGGAGGAAACATGACGCAAGCCAACCCATTCGTCGCAGAACTGCTACAG
>JBLYYV010000029.1:0-7719 GCA_048550095.1 Gammaproteobacteria bacterium | reverse complement strand
AGGATCAGCGGCCCGAACGACATGCAGAAGTCCACGTAGCTGTTGCCGTCGACGTCCGTGAGTCGCGAGCCCGATGCGGACTCCATGAACACGGGCGTGTTATCCAATCCCCTCAGTGCACGGACCGGCGAATGCACGCCGCCGGGGGTCACGCGGGTCGCGCGTTCGTAAAGCGCTTTCGAACGATTCACCGCGACAGCACTTCGCGCGCGCGGCGGGCCGCATAGCTGATGATGATCGACGCGCCGGCACGGGCGAAGGCGATCCAGGTCTCGCGTTGGGCGGCGTCGCGACGCATCAGGTCATGGTCCGACAGCAGGTCGATCGCAGCCTGCTCGCCGCTGGTCTGATAGACGGCCCATGGTTGCGGAATTTCCCGGGACAACCGCGACAACACGTCGAGATAGGGCAGCCCCGGTTTCACCATCAGGATATCCGCGCCCTCGGCAGCGTCGCGTTGCGCACTCATCAAGGCATCGCCCGGCCGCGCCGGGTCGATCTGGTAAGAAGCGCGATCGTGCAGGCGATTTTCCTGCGCCGGTGCGGAGTCGGCCGCGACGCGAAAGGGCCCATAGAAATTCGAATGAAATTTCGCGGCATAGCTCATGATGACCGTTCGATCGTGTCCGGCTTCGATCAGCGCGTGCCGAATCGCCCCGATGCGACCGTCCATCATGTCACTCGGCGCGACGCAGTCGGCGCCGGCCTCGGCGTACGTCAGAGCCGCCCGCGTCAGTTCCTCGACGGTCGCGTCGTTGACGACCTCGTCCCCCGACCCGTTCAGGATTCCGCAGTGGCCATGCGTCGTGTGCGAGCACAGGCAGACATCGATGGCGAGGAAGACATCGTCGCCGAACCGGTTCTTGATGGCGGCAATCTGCTCGGCGGTAAATGCGTGTTCGAACGCGGCCGGGCGCTTCTCGGCCGGCACACCGAACAGTAAAAACTTGCGGATGCCTGCCTCGAGATCGGTTTCGATCTGTTCGATCAATGTGGATGGCGTATCGCGGTAGACGTCGTGCAACCCGGTGACCGGTTCGCGCGAATCGATTCCATCGACGACGAACAGCGGTTGAATGAACTGCTCATGGTGAAGCCGCACTTCACGTGTCAGCTCGCGCAGCGCTTCGCTTTGCCGGGTTCTGCGCAGACTCAGCGGAGCCATGCCTGCCATTCCCCGCGACTCGGAAACACGAGCGGCGCGTCGATGCCCGCAGCGCGCAGTGCGTCGGCGGTCTTGCCCGCGCCGCATGCATGGCGTGCGTTTTGAGGCAGCCAGTCGGCGACGGCGCGGAACTGTTCGATGCTGCCCCAGAAGAAATCGGTCGACGTCGAGATCGCCTGTTTCGCCGCGTCGATCTGGCGAGCGTCCGGCTGGCCGAGCGCATAGGTCGGCACGACTCGCCCGACCCCGGTCGTGCGCCAGCTCGCTTCGGCGCCAGCTCGTGTCAGCACGGTCCAGCGTTCGAGGTCCGGCAGATTCAGCACGTCGCTCGTCAGCGTCGGCACGACATCCGTGAAACCGAGGTTGTCCGCGCAACCTTCGATCCACAATCCACGCGCCGCGAGTTTTCGCCAGCTCCCGATGCCGCTGACCCAGATGCGCGATGTGGATCGGTCATTGAGTTCGGCGGGGGCGGCGAACCAGTGTGCGACGAAAATCGCAGGCTGATTCTCGAGGTCGATGTCGCAGGGCACGCTATGGCGTTCGATCTCGCTCTGCCACGCGCCGCCGTCGAATGCATTCGAACGATCGCGGTCCTCCGGCGCCGGGGGCGATTGCCAGTCGATCGTGCAGGACGGGTCCTGCGCACTGCGGCGAAACAGCAGCCTGCGCAGCGTCGCATGGGACACTGCAGTCGCGCCGATGCCGGATCGCTCGGATTCAGGAAACTCGTCGATGGCTTGCAGCTCCATATTGACGAGCTCTGCCGTTTGGGCATCGTGCAGCCCGGCCAGGATTCTCAGCGTCGCGGCATCGTCGGCACGGCACTCGATCGCGAGCGCTCCCTGCGCCGGCGCCGTTGGGCAAGCCGACAGCGGCAGCACCATCCACCGGGCGTCGGCGAGATGTGGCTGCAGCGATCGTCGTCCGTCCTGGTCGCGCCATAGACGTTCGAGGCCGGCGAGCGCCAGCACGACACCGTCCAGCGCCTCGGGTTCCGCAGCGTGGCGGGAAATTCGCGTGACGCGATCATGCACCGGACCGCGCAACGGCAGAAATTGCAGCTGCGGTTTCGGACCCAGCGCCGGCAGGGCGTCGTGTAAAAATCCGGCGACGTTGTGTTGCCTGCGGGGCGACGACGAGCCGATCCTGAGTGTTTCGCCGCGGCGAATCCGGTCGGTGATGTCGCCACGAAACAGGATGACATCGCGCGGGTTCGCTCGAACCGGTATCGCGGCGCGTGCGATATCGCCAGGCCGGGTGCCGTCCAGATCCTTCATCGAATGGACCGTCAAGTCGATGCGACCATCGAGCAGGGCGCGGTCGATCTCAGCGGAGAAGAAATCGGGATCGTTGACTTCGGCTAGCGGCGTTGTCCGGTCCCGGTCTCCGCGCGTATCCATGGTGACGATTTCGATTCGCAGGCCCGCGCAATTTTTTTGCAGGCCCTCGGCAACAATCCGGCTCTGCGCAACTGCCAGCAGCGACGCCCGAGTGCCGAGCCGCAGGGTGCGCTCTGTCGATCCCATGATGCTTGGCTTACGCGCGAGACAACGCGAACAGCGTCGGCGCCGAGGTTTCCGCCGTGACCGCGCGAGCGGCATGTCGACATGCGGCGCGGGCGCGTCGCAATCGAGAAGTGCGAATGTCCGCCTGCCGACGCTCCAGTTCGAAGACGTCGTCGAGGTCGTACGCGATGGCGTCCGTCAGGCTCTTGGCCCAGGCCCCGCCGCGGTGACCGAGGTGCACGACTTTGTCGACGTTCGTGCCCGAGAGCAGGGCAGACCACCGGGCGTCGTTTGCATCACTCGGAGGCGTCGTCAGGATGACATGTTCCGCCCACGCTACCGCCTCGCCAGCATGATCGGGTGCAAAGAATCGACGCGCGCGCATGTCGTCGTCCGTAACAATGCTCCGGTTCCAGATGGCGGAGTCGAAGGCATCGAAGTACGGCAGTATGGATCGCGTGAGGTCCCCTGCGCCGACGAACAGCACGCGGTCGCCCCGGCGCGGGGACAGCAGTCTGCGGATCAGCGTGCCGTACGATGCGCCGCCGGTGCCATGGAGATGGTCGCGACGAACTTCGCGGGCGTCGTTGATCAGACGGTTTATCCATGGCGCGATGCGCGCGACTGCGGCCGGGTCGGCCGCCGTTCGATATTGATCCCACGCTTTCTTTAGCTGGCCGAATACGTTGGTCTCGCCGGGCACGTTGCTCCGCAGGCCGGTTGCAACCTCCAGCAAGTACCGATACGCATCGATGCCGAAATGCAGCGTCAGTCCGTCGGTTGCGTCCCTGAGATTCACATGCGCGGAGCAGTCCGACGGTTCGACGGCGACACACAGTTGCCTGAGGCATGTGTCCAGGACAAGTCCCTGCCGGCGGAGGTTGGCGCGGACGGCGGGCGACAAGCCGTCGCCATCGCCGGCCTTCGGCCAGTCGGCCACCCATAAGTCATCTATATGGGAGTCATCTATATGGGAGTCGGCGATATGGGAAGGGGCAGTCATGGCCCGCATTGTAACGCCAGATCTGGTGGTGGGTTCCCGCCTGCCGGTTGCGGGTGTCAGTCGTCGCCGGATCGGGAGTTTCCAGCATATCGTCCGGGCTCAGGCGCTCGATATCCGCGGCGATCGGCTATAGACCATCGAGACGCTGCAATTCGCTGTAGGCAGCGCGCAGATACGGCGTTGCGACGCCGGTATGCGAGGCGATCTCCAGCACGGCGCCGGTCAATGCCTCGCGTTCCGTCGGCCGGCCGGACTCGGAGTCCGTCAGCATAGAGGTCTTGTGACCGCTGAAAGCGCGCAATGCGTCAATGAGTTCTTCGGCAGATAAAGCTGGCGCGATGCCGAGCGATGCGGCGACGGACTGAGCTTCGCCGATCATCGTCGCCAGACGTCGGCAACTCGACGAGTTGTTGACGATTTCGCCGATCGTCGCGTTTTCGATGACACTAAGCGGGTTGAGCGCAGCGTTGACCGCGAGCTTGAGCCATATCTCAGCTCGAATTGCGTCGTTGAGCGAAACCTGCAGTCCGGCATTGCTGAGCAGAGCGCCGGCGGCGACGATGCGGTCGCTGCGTAATCCGTCGGGTTCGCCCAGCGTGAATCGCTCGCCTTGCACATGACGAATAACCCCCGGCGCGACGACTTCGGCCGCGGGGTAGACGACGGCGCCGATCGCGCGCGAAGGTCCGAGTCCGTTCCATAGCCGCCCGCCCGGATCGATCGACTCGAGCCACCTGCCTGCGAGGGGCGACACATCGCGATAGAAGTACCACCATGGAAGACCGTTCTGCGCCGTGATGATGGCCGTATCCGGGCCGAGCAGACTCGCGATGCCCGCGACGTTCTCCGCCAGCGCGTGGGTCTTCAGCGTCACGATAACGACGTCCTGGGGGCCGAGTGCAGCCGGATCGTCGGAGCAGGGGACTTCGACATTGATGTCGCGATCCGCCTCGATCAGGCGGAGACCCTGCGACCGGATCGCTGCCAGCTGGGGGCCGCGCGCGACGCAGCTGACGTCGGTTCCCGCGTGTGCGAGCCGGGCCGCCAGTAACCCGCCGATCGCGCCGGTTCCGAAGATGCAGACGCGTTCGCTCAAGACTTTGTTACGCGCGATGCGAAATATAGTCGCGCCCGACTTCGCCGGGACCGTTGCAGCCGAGCAGCGCCAGATCCCGGGCAATCTCCGCCTTGAAGATGTCGAGAACCCGTCCGACGCCGGCTTCACCGCCGGACGCGAGACCGTAGACATAAGGCCTGCCAATCATGCACGCGTTAGCGCCCAGCGCGAGTGCCTTCAGCACGTCGGTGCCCCGGCGTATGCCGCCGTCGATGATGACCTCCGCTTCGCCCCCGACTTCGTCGACGATGGCTTTCAGGCAGTCGATCGTCGCCGGAACCGTATCGAGCTGCCGGCCGCCATGGTTCGAGACGATGACGGCGGTGGCGCCGACCTCGACCGCGCGCCGCGCGTCGCCGGGCGACATGATGCCCTTGATCGCGAACGGTCCGCCCCAGGCGTCGATCATTTTCTCGGCGTCCGGCCAGGCGACCGTCGGGTCGAACTGACTGAACAGGTAGTTCATTTGTTCGCCGAGTCCGGCCTGGTAACCCGACACTCGACTGCTGACGTTCGGCACATCGAATGCCGGCCCCCTCATTTGTCCGAGCGCCCAGCTCGGATGGGTCGCGAAACTCAGCTTGCTGCGCCAGCCGAAGGTCGGCGGCATGACCATGCCGGTGCGCAGGTCACGTTCGCGGTTGCCGCCCGCCGGTACATCCACCGTCAGGCACAGGGCATCGTAGTTGGCGTCGCGGCAGCGCTGGATGAATTCGTAGTTCAGGCCGGGGTCTTTCAGAACATAGACCTGGAACATCTTGGGACCGGAGCAGGCGGCGGCGACCGACTCGATGCTTTCGGTTGCGACGGTCGACAACGTATACATCGTGCCGTGGGCGGCGGCGGCTCTCGCAGCCGCAATTTCGGCGTCCGGATGAAACATTCGCGAGAAACCCGTCGGCGACAACAACAACGGCAGGTCGACGTCTACGCCGAACACGCGGGTGCGGGTGTCGACCGAACTGATGTCGACGAGATAACGCGGCATCAGTTCGTAGTCGCGGAATGCCTCGATGTTGCGGGTCAGCGTGTATTCGTCGTCCGCGCCGCCCTCGAGATAGCCGAGTACCGGGGCCGGCAGCAGCGAGCGAGCGCGTTGGCGCAGGTCCTGAATATTCAGATATTGCTGCGCATCGAAAGGCATCGGGTCAGAGGTTCGATGCGCTGAACGTGTCGCAGGTGTCGAAGCTGCCGGATTCGAGCCCCCGGCGAAACCAGCGCACGCGCTGCGCCGAACTGCCGTGCGTGAACGAATCGGGCACGACGTAACCCTGCGACTGTTTCTGCAGCGTGTCGTCCCCGATCGCGGTCGCGGCCCGGAGGCCTTCGTCGATATCGCCGGCCTCGAGAATATTGCGGGCACGGTCCGCGTTGTGAGCCCAGACGCCGGACAGGCAATCTGCCTGCAGCTCCAGTCGCACCGACAATTCGTTCGCGGCTGTCTTGCTCATCCCCGACTGACGCCGGCGCACCTCGCTCGAAATGCCGAGCAGGTTCTGCACGTGATGACCGACTTCGTGCGCGATCACATAGGCTTGTGCGAAATCACCGGGCGCCCCGAAGCGGCTGTGCAATTCGCGAAAGAAAACCAGGTCGAGATAGATGTGTTGGTCAGCCGGACAATAGAACGGTCCGACCGCGGCATTGGCGAATCCGCAACGTGACTGCACGGCTTGGGAAAACAACACGAGCTTGGGTTCCCGGTAGTCCTGTCCGGAGTTGGCGAATATCGCATTCCACGTGTCTTCGGTGTCCGCCAGGACGACGGAGACGAAGTCCGCCTCGGAGCCCTCGGCAGGCTTGCTCGGAGCACCTTGCGGTGCGGGTTGTCGCGTTTCTACGGTCTGAAGGGTGCGCATGACGAGCGACGGGTCTATGCCGAAGTACATCGCCAGCAGAACCAGTACGATCGTCCCGATGCCGCCGCCCGCGAAGCCACGGCGTACCCGGCGTCCGCGGCGGTCGTCAATGTTTGAGCTTCTTCTGCCGGTTTTCCAGCGCATTTGTATCCTCCTCCGATTGAAGTATTGTAAACTGAATAGTCAACGCTCCGTACAAGGGCAAGTCGCCCACAAAATCATATCGGGAGAATTCGATGGATCTTCTCAACGCGCTATTGGATAGCGCTAAAGGTGGCGCAACCGATCAAATCGGTCGTCAGTTTGGATTGGACAGCAGTCAGACGGAAAGCGTCATGGCGAAACTTCTGCCGGCTCTGGCGGCGGGGGTGCAGAACAACACCCAGTCTGCGGACGGCATCGCCGGTCTGGCGAAGGCGCTGCAGAGCGGGGGGCACCAGCGGTATCTCGACGAACCCGAATCGCTCGCCGATTCCGGCGCCGTTAACGATGGCAATAATATTCTCGGCCACATCCTCGGTAGCAAGGACGTGAGCCGGCAAGTCGCCGCGGGCGCCGCATCCGAGACCGGCATCAGCGCCGACATCATCAAGAAAATGTTGCCCCTGGTCGCGGGCGTCCTGATGGGTGGCTTGAGCAAGAAGACCAATGGCGGCACTCAAATCCCGCAGGAAGATGCCGGTGGCGGCCTGCTCGGATCACTGCTGGGCGCGGCGGGCGGCGGCGCAGATCTCGGCGCTCTCGCGGGTATGGTCGGCAAGTTACTTAAGTAAAGTTTGTCAGCACAATATTTCTGAAAGTCGATACTCACGGGAGGAACTACTAATGAGTATTCTGGATTTCGCAAAAAATCTCGGGCGACAGGTTTTCGATCGTGACGATGTCGCGGCCGAGAAGATCAAGGAAACGATGGAGATCAATCTGAGTCCGATCAAGGATCTCAGCGTCGAGTTCGACGATGGTGTCGTGACGCTCTGTGGCGAGTGCATGAGTCCGGCCGATCGCGAACGGGCGGTTCTCGTGGCCGGCAACATCGAGGGCGTCGAGAAAGTCGTCGCGAACGATTT
>JBLYYV010000028.1:0-7844 GCA_048550095.1 Gammaproteobacteria bacterium | reverse complement strand
GTCAGGATCGCATTCGATTCCCACAGGTTCAGGTCGCCATCGACGAGGGCCGGCACCTTCCGCATGGGATTGATCGCGAAAAACTCCTCGGTCTGCGTATCGCCCTTCCGGAAATTGACGTGATAGACATCGACCGGCAGATCGAAATGCTTGACGAAGGCCTCGACCTTGCGGTTATTGGGCGTGATCGTGAATGAGTAAAGCAGCACGGTTATTGTCTCTTGTTATCACTCGCTCTATTCTGTCGATTATGCCAGCGCGTATCCAGCCAGAATGCATCGACTCCTGATCACCGGGGGCACCGGATTCATCGGGCGGGCACTCTGCGAACACCTGCTCGATAACGGTTATCGCCTGACCGTACTGACCCGCAACACCTCGCAGCCCGGTTTGATCGATCACATCGCGATTCACTATGTGTCGGACCTGAGCGATGTCGGAACTGACCAGGCGATCGATGCGATCGTCAACCTCGCCGGCGAATCGCTCAACAGCGGTCGCTGGAATGAACGGCGCAAACAGAAATTTCTCGACAGCCGGCTGGCCGCGACGAACGCTGTCGTCGACTGGGCCGGCAGGCAGCCTGAAGCGCCGCGGGTGATCGTATCGGCGTCCGCAATCGGGTGGTACGGACATCACGGCGACGAGCCGCTGACGGAGAGCAGCGACGCCAACGACGGCTTCTCACACCAACTCTGCGAGCGCTGGGAGCAGGCCGCGCGCGCTGCCGGCGAGCTCGGCATGCGTGTCGTGTGCCTGCGCATCGGCATCGTCCTCGAAACGGGCGGCGGTCCGCTTGAAGAAATGCTACCGCCGTTTCGGCTCGGGCTCGGCGGCCCGATGGGGAGCGGCGAACAATACTGGAGCTGGATCCACCGTGAGGACCTCGTGCGGCTGATCGAGTTCGCCCTGGACTACCCGGGGCTGAACGGACCGGTCAACGCGACGGCACCGGAACCGGTCACGCAGCGCGAGTTCGCCGCCACGCTGGGTGCGACGCTGAAACGTCCGGCGTCGATACCGATGCCGGCGTTCGCCGCCAAGCTCGCCCTCGGCGAATTCGCCGAAGAAGTCTTGTTGAATGGCCAGCGCGTCGTGCCGGACAAAGCCACGTTTCACGGATTCGAATTCCGGTTCCCACGTCTCGCGGACGCGCTCGACGACATCCTCTCGAACGACTAGCGCACTCGACGCAACGCTCGGTCACGCAGTGTCATCCGTCGGACGACAACTGTTTGGCTTGCAACACCCGAGAACCCCGTGAATCGCAGTAAATTCATATGTTTATATTGCGAGTCATCGACCTGGACAACAGATATCCGCCACTCGAAACCCCGCAAAAAGGCAATTTCGGACGTTAATGTTCGCCGGATTCCAGCGGTCTGTCCGCGCCGATCCGGCGGCCCAGCCAGACGAAACCGATGATCGCGACGATGATGTTCGACGCTGCCGATGCGGCGAATATGCCCTTCATGCCGAACAGCCATTGTCCGGCAAACGCCAGCGGCAGGAACAGCACGACGACGCGCAGTATCGAGATCACGAGTCCCGGCCCTGGATTGCCGATACCGTTGAACGCGGCACAGGTGGCCATCACCAGGCCATACCCGCCATAACTGATCGCCATGATCCTCAGGTATTGGACGGCAACGGCGCGAATCGCTTCCGTCTCGCTGAACAGCGATGCAATGGGTTGCGCGACGACGAACATGACGGCCGCGAGTGCGAGGCCGAAGTACAGACAGAAGCGGCCGATCACGATGCGGGCTTCGGCGACCCGACCGTAGAGATGCGCCGCATGATTCTGCCCCATGAACGGACTCGTGACGGCGGACAGCGAATAAAACACGATCAGAAAGATGGGTTCGACGCGCATCGCGATGCCGAATCCCGCGACCGCATCCACGCCGTAGGTCGCGATCAACGCGACGATGATGCCGTTCGCGATCGGCACGATCGCATTGGTGCCGATCGCCGGCAAGCCGACGTGCAGCATCCGTCGCCATGAATCCAGGATATTCGCGAGCTTCGTGAACGGCGTCGCGAATACCTGCAGCTTGAAATGCAGCCAGCCGATCGTGCCGATCAGCATGATGGCGTTGGCAACCAGCGTGGCCAGCGCTGCGCCGGCGATCTCCATGCGCGGAAACCCGAACCAGCCGAAGATGAAAATCGGGTCGAGGATCGCGTTGATGATCGACGCGGTCGTGATGATCTTGCCTTCCAGCAACGCATTGCCGCGCGCACGCATCGACGCGAGACAGGTCCACATCATCGCCGCCGCCGGCTCGGCGAAGAACCAGATGCTCATGTAGTCGTCGATCAGCGGCATCAGCTCGTCGGTCGCGCCGAGCATACGGAACAGCGGCTCCATGAAGATCAGGCCGAGCATGCACATCGCCATGCTGACGAGAACCGCCAGCAGCGCCGTATCCGTTGTCTGGCGGCGCGCCATCGCCTCGTCGTTCTTGCCGACTGCGCGGGATATGCATGACGCCGCGCCGGCCTCGAAGCCGATGATCACGCTGCTCAGAAACCAGATGATCGGAAACGTGAAGCTGATCGCCGCCAGCGGCGCGTCGCCGAGCCGCGACACGAAGAACAGGTCGACCGCGTCGAATGAGATCAATGCGATCAGACCCACCGCGAAGGGCGTCGCCTGCCGTCGCAATTGGGTCGGGACCGGCCCGGTTGTCAGGTCAGTGGCCAAATCATTGGATCCGATAATTTAGGGCGCCGTATCGCTGTTGCGGCGCCCGGTTCGCACGAGGTCGGAGAGTTTAACCGGTTCTGCAATGTCTCACGGTCAAAACGAAACGACGCACCCCCTGCCGGGCATCGGCCGGCCGGGTGCCGCACGAAAATCGACGATTGACCCTCGTTCGACTATTCGGTAACAAGGGCGCATGACCGACGAATCAATCGCGCCCGCGTCACGCCCGAGCGCCCGCACTCCAATCCGCCTGATCACCGGCGGCCTGCTGCTGACGGTATTGAGCTCGCCCTTGTTCTCCAGCGCGGCCGCTGCCGAGGAGGATTTCGATTTGTCGTCACCGCCGACGCGGCCCCGTATCGGCCTCGCACTGGGGGGCGGCGGCGCCAAGGGCGCCGCACACGTAGGCGTGCTGGCGGTCCTCGACGAACTGCGCATCCCGATCGACTGCATCGTCGGCACGAGCATGGGGGCACTGGTCGGTGGTGTCTATGCGGGCGGCATGCCGGCGGACGTGCTCGAACGAACGACACTCGAGATCGACTGGTCGCGCACCGTCGGCAGCGCCGATCAACGCAAATATCAGCCGATCACGCGCAAGCTGGACAACCGGACCTATACCAACAACATCGAACTCGGCATCAAGGACGGCAAACTCAAGGGCAAGGCCGGTCTGCTGCAGACCCAGAAGATCGAGGACCTGATCCGCGACCTGGTCACCGAGGCCCGCATGCTGAACGACTTCGACGAACTGCCGATCCCGTTCCGCGCCATCGCGACGGACATGGTCAGCGGCGAGATGGTCGTCATGGACAGCGGCGACATCTCGGTTGCGATGCGGGCGAGCATGGCGGTGCCGGGCGCGTTCTCACCGATCGTCGTGGGCGACCGCGTGCTGTCCGATGGCGGCATGACGCGCAACCTGCCGGTCGACGTGGCTCGCGACCTGTGCGCCGACGTCGTGATCGCCGTCTGGCTGACCCGGCCGCAGCCCGGGCCGGGAGACCTGGAGTCGGCCCTCGCCCTCGTCAGCCGGTCGACGGACGTCATGATCAAGGCGAACGAAAAGGCGCAGATAGCGACGCTGACCGAGCGCGACGTCGGCATCGAAGTACCGATGGGCGACATCACGTCGAGCAGCTTCGAACGAGCGCCGGACGCCGTCGAGCTCGGGCGCGCCGCCGCGCAGGCGGCGGCTCAGCAACTGCGCCGCTACTCGCTACCGGAAGACGATTACTGGGCATGGCGACGCACGGTGACGACAACGGGCAGCAACACATCGCGACTCGCCGAAGTCCGCATCGTCGGGCTCGACCGCGTCGATCCCCGCTACGTCGAGCAGCAGCTGCGACACCTCAAGGCCGGGGCGATCGTCACCTCCGAGCAGGTCAACCAGGACACCGATCGCATCTATGCGCTCGGCGATTTCGACAAGGTTTCGACGATCCTGACGGGCCCGCGCGAAGCGCGCGTGCTGGAGATTCGTCCCATCGAAAAACCCTGGGGCCCGAACTTCTTCTCGGCGGATCTCGGCCTGATGGCGGAGACCTCGGGCGAACTGATGGCTATTCTGCGCGTGGACCACGACCGAACCTGGTTCAACTCGCGCGGCGGCCGCTGGCAGAACACGGCGCAGATCGGTCGGCAGACGATCCTGATGACGGACTTCTACCAACCGTTCGACGTGCGCCAACGATTCTTCATCCAGCCGAGTCTCAAATGGGAAAGCGACCTGCAGGATATTTATCTCGACGGCGAACGCGAAGCGCGTTACTTCCTGAGCCAGCTCCGCGGAGCGCTGGACCTCGGCATGAATTTCGGCACCCGAGCCCAGCTGCGCACCGGCGCCAAAGTCGGCTGGATCGACACGCGCAGGGACACCGGCGATGTCCTGCTGCCGGAGCTGGATCGAGAGGGCGAGTCCAACGTCTATGCAGGCGCCGTGTATGACACGCGCGACAATATCGGGCTGACGACCGATGGCAGCTACCTGAATGCGAAGTATGCAAATTCGGGCTCGTGGCTCGGCGGCGAACAGGATTACAGCGTGGCCGAGGGCGTCATCACGCGGGCGTTCCGTCTGGGCGACGACACCTTGAATGTTGTCGCGGCGGGCGGCGCTGAACTGTCGGGCGACCTGCCGGTGACCCGCGATTTCCTGCTCGGCGGTATTCGCTCGTTTCCAGGTCTCAACCTGAACGAGTTGCGCGGCACCAGTTACTGGGTCGCCGGCGGCAATTATCGGTTCAAACTCAAGGACATCGTGCCGCTGTTCAGCCAGACACTATTCGCCGGGCTGCGGCTGCAGGCGGGCCGCGTCGGCGGGCGCCGAGACGGCGCACTCGACGGCACGCTATACGGTTTATCCGGCTCCGTGAGCGGACGCACCGTCGTCGGCCCGTTCCTGATATCGCTCGGCTACGTCAGCAACGACAGCTGGGCGCTGCAGTTAGCGCTCGGCAGACCGCTGCCCGAAGGCACCGTGCTGGACGAGATCAACTAGCGGACGACGACAACAGCGCGGCGTAACCCTCTGCGAGCCTCGCCCAGGCGAACGGCTGCATATCCGGCGGCGGCGGAAGACTGCCGGTGCGTTTACGGGTCGCGAGCGCGCGCAACGATGCAGCCACGTTGCCGGCCTCCAGGCCGGCGTCGTCGATACTCGACGCATAGCGGAACTCCGGGCCGAACCACTCCCCGTAACACAGCCGATCCGGGACCAGCGGCAAACAACCGGCCGCGACCGCTTCGAGTATCGCAAGACCCTGAAAATCATGCAGCGATGTGGAGAGCGCCACGTCGGCGCTTTGCAGGTGGCGACGATACCTGTCGACGCTATCGATGTGACCCCAGTGCCGGAGCGTGCCCGGGTTGTCGTCCAGGCGCCTGCGGAGCGCGTCGAACGCTGGAGGCTGCTCGCGAAAGGACTGTCCGAGCACCGACAACTCGAACTCGACGTCCAGTGCAAGCAAGCATTCGACCATGCCGAGCAGTCGATCGGGACCCTTGTCGTACTCCCAGCGATGATTCCAGACGACATGCAACGGTTGCGCGTTGGATCGCGCCATCGATCGCGGCGCGAAGCATGCATCCTCCAGGGGTATCGGCAGCACGACGCTTTGTTCAGCGAGCGCCGCGACGATTCCCGTTGGCACCGCGTCCGGAAACCTGGCCAGCAGCGTCTCGACTCCGCGCAGAAACGTGACACGGTTGTAGTCACTGTTAAACGCGAGTCGGTCTGCGGCGAGCGCCGTGTATAACGTCACCATCTGCGGATCGACGCTGTCGAACTGGCGACCGCTCGACGGGTACGCGAACTGATTCTCGTGAAAGTAAGCGATGCTGGGCACGTTCGCGAGTTTCGGCACGAGCCCTTTCAGGGTCGACAGATCCACCATCGACGTCGCGACGACCAGATCGTACTCCTGCTCGAGCACGCCGCGATCCGACATTGCCCACGTCAGGCTATTGCCGCGTATGCGCCAGCTGAAGTGCCGGGCGGGCAGCGTCAAGATCCGCCAGTCGTGCTCCGGAAACTGCGCGACGAGCCCCTCACGCCAGCGGCGGTGACTGGCCGCGTCATACGCCGACAACAACAATATGCGCATGCGGCGAGATTAGCATGACGTAACATTCGGCTATGGAGCTTCCTGCACTCATCGCCGAGGCACTGCGCACGAAACGGCAGTTCGGCATCGGCCTGTTACGGCAACTGCGGCAATTGATTGCCCTGCGCTGGAGCGGCCATCGTCTCGACGCATGGTGTTACTACTTCTACCAGGTCTTCCTAGACCGCTACCCGATGGAAGAAAAGCGCCGCTTCATCGGCTGGCGCGGCGAATTGTCGCTGGACCGGCGGTTGAACACCGGCCCCGATCGTGCGATCGCAAACGACAAGCTGCTGTTTACCCAACGTATGCGCGAGATCGGCGCACCCGTTCCTGACATCCGGGCACTTTATTTAAAAGAACCTCGCGCGGTGCCGCATGCTGAATCGCTGTCGACGCCGACTGCGATCGAAACCTACCTGTCTGACACGAATGACTTTCCAATGTTCGTGAAACCCCTGCGCGGCGCGCACGGCTGGAACGCCGCTGCGATCTTGCGTCGTGGCGAGAATGACGGCGTGCTCGAACTGGCATCCGGTGAGCGCCGCACGATTCCTGATTTCGTCGCGCAACTCGAGCAGGACACGCGCCACGCCTATCTGTTCCAGGAACTTCTCAGCACACATCCGGCGATCGCCGAACGATGCGGTGAGCGACTGACCAGCGTTCGAGCCGTCGTACTGACCGAAGCGAGCGAGCCGGAGCTGCTCAGCGTGGTCTGGCGCGTGCCGACCGGCGCGAACATGACCGACAACTTCAGCGTCGGCACCACCGGCAACCTCTGCGGCGCCGTCGACCTGGATTCCGGGGAGATCGGCAACGTATTTCAGGGCGTCGGCTGGCGGAACCTGCGCCGGGCCGATCACCCCGATACCGGAGCGACCCTGGCGGGTTTCGTCCTGCCGGACTGGCCACGGGTCCACAAACTCTGCCTGGATTGCGCCCGGCGGCTGCCGGGACTCCGCCTGCAGCACTGGGACATCGCGCTGACCGATCGAGGGCCCGTCCTGCTGGAGGTCAACGTGCAGGGCGGCCTGCGGACCCATCAGATCGTCGCCGAAGGACCCGGGCGACTCGCGCGACTGTCCGAACTCCGGCACTAACACGCGCGCCTGGGCACCATTGTGGAAAATCACGATTGCAGCGAGTGCGGCGGACCGCCAGAATTGCGCGATTCGAATAACAACGGAGCCCGCGCATGTACATCAACTTCTGGTACCCCATCGCCACGAGCGAGGAAGTCACCAACGAAGCCCCCCACCGCACCACCGTCCTGAAAACGGACCTCGTTGCATTCCGCGACGCCGACGGCGCCGCGCATGTCCTGAGCGACACCTGCATCCACCGTGGCGGCGCGCTCGGCGCCGGCAAGATCAAGGGTGACAACGTGCAGTGCCCGTATCATGGCTGGGAATTCGATGGCAGCGGGAAATGCATGCGTATCCCGTCGCTCGGCGACGGCGAGAAACTACCGGCGCGCGCGAAGGTCGACGCCTACCCGGTGCAGGAGAAGTACGGCATCG
>JBLYYV010000027.1:0-6672 GCA_048550095.1 Gammaproteobacteria bacterium | reverse complement strand
TCAGGCCGCGCGCCGCCCCATGACGACGGCCCTGACCGGGGCCGGATGACCCTCGATGGTCAGGTTCGGATCCTTCGGGTCCAGGGCCTCGGCCAGCGATTCGAAGCGCATCCAGTCGGTTGTGCGCTGCTCTGCCACGGTCGTGCGATCGACGCTGACGACCCGGATATCCGTGAAACCGGCCTCGGCGAGCCACACCTGCAGGGTCTCGACGGTCGGCACGATCCAGACGTTGCGCATCCGCGCATAACGCCGCGCGGGCTCCAGCCAGGGCGAATGCTCCGATCCGACGACGAGTGTCTCGACGAAAATACGACCCCTGGGCGCGACATGCGTTTTTAACCGCGCGACGTGCGCCCGCGGCTCTTTGCGGTGGTAGAGCACGCCCATCGAGAACACGACATCGAACGTCGGCCCCGCCGGCATTCGCTCGAACCCGATCGGCAACAGCACGTTCCGTGCGGCCAGCTCGGGCAGATAGTTGCATGCCACACGATGCTGCATATTGAACAGGATGGTCGGATCGACACCCAGTACGAGATCCGCGCCGGCCTCCAGCATGCGCCAGCCGTAGTAGCCGTTACCCGCGCCGATGTCGAGGATTGTCCTGCCGCGTAAGTCGCCGAGCGCATCACGCACGCGCGCCCACTTCCAGTCGGAGCGCCACTCCGTGTCGATCGTCAGGCCGAAGAAATCGAACGGCCCCTTGCGCCACGGATGCAGCTCGCGCAGCGACGTCTCCAGCGCCTCGAACTGGGTGTCGGTCAGGTCATCGCGAGTACCGATCGTGACGGTATCCCCCAGCGTGATACAGCTTGGTGAGACGGCGGGTAACGCATCGAGCGCAGCCAGCCAGCGCGGCGCATCGCCGTGATGGCCGGGGGACATCCGCTCGCGAGTCAATTCGTCCAGCTGCCGCAGCTCAGGGAAACGTCGCATGTGCATAGCGTATGTCAACCGATGACCCGTTCGCACGTTAGACGAAAGGAGCCAAGGAGTACGCACACATGTGGAAGAACGAGTTCATCGCCGCCGGTGCCCGCGGGACGGCAGGTATGACGCTACTGGTGGCATTGACCGGATGCCTGTCACATCCCGAACCGCTGATCGACACCCAGGGTGTCAATATGGCGCGATACGAACAGGACCTCGAGGACTGCATGGGCTACGGCGGGCAGGTGCGCATCGAGAAAGGCGTCGCGAAAGGCGCCGCGGCCGGCGGTGCGGTCGGCGCAGCGACCGGTGCCGTGTTCGGCGATGCCGGCTCGGGTGCGGCCGTCGGCGCGATCAGCGGCGGCGCCCGCTCGGCGCAGCTCGGCGAGCGCGAGAAGTCACGCGTGGTCAAGAACTGCATGCGCTACAGGGGCTATCGCGTGCTGAACTGAACGGCCCGGACCCACTCAGCGCTAACGGGCTAGAATAGCCGGCAGCAGTAAAAGCGAGGCTATCGCGATGCAGTCGGCCGACTATTACCTGAGCGAGTACGCGAAGGACCATCAGAACCCGGTGAACCAGGTGCTGCACAAGATTTGCGTACCGGCGATCTTGGTGAGCCTGCTCGGCATGCTGTGGTCGATACCCGTTCCCGGCGCCATGGCCGCGCTGGGGACCTATGCCAACTGGGCGACCGCGTTTATCGCCGTCGCACTCGTCTACTATGTGCGCCTCTCGCCACGCTGCGCATTGGGCATGCTCCCGGTCGTTGCGATCTCCCTGGTCATCGTCCAGTGGCTCGCATCGCTGCCGTGGCCGCTGTGGCAGACGTCGCTGACGATATTCGTCGTCGCGTGGATCGGCCAGTTCATCGGCCATGCAGTCGAGGGCAGACGACCCGCTTTCTTTCGCGACCTGCAGTTCCTGTTGATCGGGCCCCTGTGGGTACTGGCGGGTCTCTATAGAAAACTGGGTTTTCCGCTTTCACAGTCCCGGGCGCTCGACTAGCCTGAAACCGATTACCAGGAAGGATTCCAAGGTGAACAGAAAAACCATCAGAGTGTTCGCAACGCTCCTCATTTCGGCTCTGATCTCGTTACCGGCGGCGGCCGATGGCGAGGCCTCAAAAGCCGCCGCCAAAGACGCCTCTTACGCCAAAGCGTTCAAGAAATTCAGCGAGACGCCGCAGATCGCGGCGATGCTGGCCGAGTCTTACGGCTATGCGTTGTTCCCGACGGTCGGCAAGGGCGGTTTCTTCGTTGGCGGCGCGTTCGGCGGTGGCCGTGTCTACCGCGGGGGCGCGCACGTCGGAAACGCTTCTCTCGGCCAGGTCACGGTCGGATTCCAGCTCGGCGGCACGGCATTCAGTCAGCTCGTGCTGTTCAAGAACAAGGATGCTTTCGAGGAATTCACGAGCGGCAAATTCGCGTTCGGTGCGGAAGCGTCTGCGGTTGCCGTCACGGCCGGCGCGCACGCCAAGGCCACGACGGCAGGTTCGTCGACGTCGGCCAGCGATCCGGCGCCGGGCGGTGCCGCACAAGGAAGCTGGTCGGGCGGGATGGCGACCTTCATCTATTCCAAGGGCGGCCTGATGTACGAGGCGAGCATCGGCGGCCAGGCGTTCGATTATGAGGCCTTATAGATCAGGGCCAGATCGTTAGATCTGGCCCTGCACAAGACCGCCGGTGCGGAGTGGTCCGCCCTTCAGAACCTCGGGTTCAGATCGGCTGGCTCTATGAGCCCTCGTTCAGAATCTCGGCTAGCTCCGCGATCTGCTCGTCCGTCAGGTTATCCAGCCCCGGCGGGTGCCTGACTTCGCCGGCACGAACTTCCTTCGCCCATTCGGCGATGTTGTCGGCGCCTTCACCGGCCAGGCTGTAGTCCGCGTCCGAACCGTGGCACTCCAGGCATTTTTCGGCGAGCGGATTTGCCGTCGCGAAGTTCGCCGCACCCAATAATGCGAATACAGCAAGAATCAACGTAACACGCATGTCGTACTCCTTTGTCGTTCCCAAATCTCACTACCAAAGCTGTCCCAGCGCACGCAGCACGTCGCGCCGGCTGATCTGACCAACGAGGTTCCCGTTATCCACCACCGGATAACGGTGGTAATTTTCCTCGAGAAATCGTTTGGCCACCTCGACGATACTGTCGTCGGGTTTCATCGTCTTGATGTCGTGACTCATGAATTCCGCCACCCGCCCGCCGTATTCGGAGTGGTAGCCCGCATTCAGCACGACTTTCATGCAATCCTTTTCCGTCAGTATGCCCACCAGGTTGCCGATGTTGTCGACCACCGGTGCGCCGCCGAACTCGTGTTCCAGCAGCAAGTGCACGGCCCTGAGAATCTCCATCTCCGGCGTGAGCGTGACCAGGTTCGTCGCCATGTAATCGCGCACATAAACCGCTTTCATTCCCGTTCTCCCCGGCAGGCGCCGCCACACAGCGCCTGAAACTTGCAGTGCTGGTCGTGCGGAAGAGACCTGCAGCCGCCGTGCATCGGGCGGCCCTTCACAAGCGTCCCGATGCCCATTGCCAGCGCCGCTCCTGTAAAAACCACGAGGCTGCCGATAAACAATTCCATTTCACGCACCCTCCGGGGGGCCGTGACAGCAGGCTCGCGAGCACGCCGGGCGACGGCGATCTCCGGGTTGCCTGTAGTCTAAGCGGTGCAACATGAACCTTTCCTGAATACGCATCTAGCCGAAGTCGTCGAAGAGAATATTCTCTTCCTCCACGCCGAGGTCGTCCAGCATGTGCGATATCGCGGCGTTCATCATCGGTGGACCGCACAGGTAATACTCACAATCCTCGGGCGCCGGGTGGTCCTTCAGGTAGTTCTCGTACAGCACCTCGTGGATGAAGCCCGTCGGCCCGGTCCAGTTGTCTTCGGGCAACGGTTCCGATAGCGCCAAATGCCAGTCGAAGTTGTCGTGCTCGGCCGCCAACGCCTCGAACTCCTCGACGTAGAAGGCCTCGCGCAGGCTGCGTGCGCCGTACCAGAAACTCATCTTGCGCCCGCTCTTGAGCCGCTTCAGCTGGTCGAATACGTGCGAGCGCATCGGCGCCATGCCCGCGCCGCCGCCGACGAATACCATCTCGTTGTCGGTCTCGCGCGCGAAGAACTCGCCGAACGGACCGGATACCGTCACCGTATCGCCCGGCTTCAACCCGAACAGCCAGGATGACATGACACCGGTCGGCGTTCCCGGCGGGGCATTTGGCGACGGCGTCGCGATGCGGACGTTCAGCATCACGATGTCGTTCTCGTCCGGGTAGTTCGCCATCGAATATGCGCGCACCGCGGGCTTGGCGACGTGCGACTCGAGCCGCAGCAGCCCGTACCGCTCCCAGTCCCCCCGATACTCTTCGGGTATTTCGAAATCCGCATACGACAGATCGTACGGAGGGCATTCGATCTGAATATAGCCACCGGCGCTGAAGTCGAGCGTCTCCCCGGCGGGCAACTCGAGCACGAGTTCCTTGATGAACGTCGCGACGTTGTCGTTCGAGCGCACCCTGCATTCCCATTGCTTGACGCCGAACACGGCGTCGGGAACCTGCACGCGCATGTCGTGCGTCACCGACACCTGGCAGGCCAGCCGCTCGCCGGCCGCCGCTTCGCGCTTCGTCACGTGCGACGCCTCGGTCGGCAACAGCGGGTCGGCGCCCTCGGTGATCTGCAGGCGGCACTGGCCACAGGTGCCGCCGCCGCCGCAGGCCGACGGCAGGAACAGGTCGCTGGCCGCCAACACGGCCAAAAGCTTGTCCCCGGCGGGCACGCTGAGTTCGCGTTCGCCGTTGACGACGATCGTCAGGTTACCGCTCGGCACCAGCCTGGAACGCGCCAGCATGATCACCAGCGCCAGCACCAGCACGACGCCGGTGAACAGGACGACTCCGAGGACGATTTCTAACATATCTGCGTCATCGCCCTAGAACTGGATCCCGGCCATTGCCATGAACGCGAGCGACATCAGCCCCGCCGTGATAAAGGTGATGCCGAGACCCTGCAGCCCATCCGGCACCTCGCTGTAACGCATCTTTTCGCGCAAGCCCGCAAGCGTGATCAGGGCGAGCGCCCAACCAACGCCGACGCCGAAGCCGTACGCGACGCTCTCCGTAAACGTGTAGTCGCGCTGCACCATGAACAGCGAGCCGCCGAGGATCGCGCAGTTCACCGTCAGTAGCGGCAGGAAGATGCCGAGCGCGTGATTCAGAGCCGGAAAGAAGCGCGCGAGTACCATCTCGAGGATCTGCACCATGGCGGCGATGACGCCGATGTAGCTGATCAGGCCGAGATAGCTGAAGTCGAGGTGTCCGAGACCGGCCCACGCCAGCGCGCCCTCCCGGAGCAGGTAGTTGTAGATCAGGTTATTGACCGGGATCGTGATGACCTGCACGACGATGACCGCCGCGCCGAGACCGATCGCCGTCTTGATCTGCTTCGACACGGCCAGGAACGTGCACATGCCGAGGAAGAAGGCCAGCGCCAGGTTCTCGACGAAAACCGACCGGACGAAAATGTCGACGAGGTTCATCATCGTTAGTCTCGAACCTCGCCGACCGGAATCGGCACGAAGTCCGGCTTCTCAACCTGTTTGGTCTTCCAGGTCCGCAGTCCCCAGATAAAGAAACCGATGATGAAGAAGGCGCTCGGCGGCAACAGCATCATCGCGTTCTGGTGAAACCAGCCGCCATCCTGGGCGAGATCGAACAGGTTCACGCCGAGCAATCCACCGGTGCCGAACAGTTCGCGGATGGTCGCCGTCGCGATGAGGATCAGGCTGTACCCCAGGCCATTGCCGATGCCGTCCATGAAACTCAGGCCGACGTTGTTCTGCACCGCGTAGGCCTCGGCGCGGCCGAGCACGATGCAGTTCGTCACGATCAGGCCGACGAATACGGACAGCGTGCGCGCCGTGTCCGGCGCGTAGGCCTTCAGGACTTCATCGACGACGATCACACCGGTGGCGATGATCGTCATCTGGACGATGATTCGCACCGAGGTTGGCAGATGCTTGCGGATCAGGCTGATCGACACGTTCGCGAATGCCAGCACTGACGTCAGGCACAGGCTCATGATCAGCGCCGAGTACAGCGAGTTCGTGATCGCCAGGGCCGAACAGATACCGAGCACCTGCAGGGTCACCGGGTTCTCGTCGAACAACGGTTTCGTTAGCGCTTCGCGCCCACCTTGCATGGAAAAGTCACTCATGGTCCGGCCTCCCCACTCTGTAAATTCTTCAGGAACGGGCCAAAGCCGTGCTGCCCGAACCAGTAGCGCACCAGCGCCGTGACGGCGTTGGTCGTCACCGTCGCGCCGGCGATCGCATCGACCTCGTGCTGCGCCGCGGGCGATGCGTCGTCGATCACGCCGTCGCCGATGCGGAACGCGAGGACGCCGTTGGCGCCATATAGCTTCCGGCCCTGCCAGCGGGCCTGCCAGCCCGCATCCAGAATCTTGTCGCCGATGCCCGCCGTCTCGCCCTGCTCATAAAACGTGACGTCCGCGATCGTGTTCATGTCGCCTTCCAGCGCCAGGTAGCCGTATAACGTGGACCACATGCCTTGCCCGCGAATCGGCAGGATGATGCGCTGCGGATTGGACCGGTCGCCGACGACGAAGACCGTCGCATACCGTGAACGCCGGCTCAGGCTCGCGCCGTCCAGCTCGGACGGGATCGCGACGCCGAGCTCAGGATCTCCCGCCGCGCCGCGCTGGTCGAACGTCAGCGG
>JBLYYV010000026.1:0-5748 GCA_048550095.1 Gammaproteobacteria bacterium | reverse complement strand
GTTCATCGGCGGCGGTGCTGGCATGGCGCCGATGCGTTCGCATATTTTCGATCAGCTCCTGCGCCTGAAGACGAAGCGCAAGATGTCGTTCTGGTATGGCGCCAGGTCGAGGCGGGAAATATTTTACGCGGACGAGTTCGATGCGCTGGCGGCGGAACACGACAATTTCGACTTCTCCATTGCGCTGTCGGATCCGCAGCCGGAGGATGACTGGACCGGCGACACCGGCTTCATCCACCAGGTGCTATACAGGCAATACCTGAAGCATCACCCGGCGCCGGAAGACTGCGAGTATTATCTATGTGGTCCGCCCGTCATGAACGCGGCGGTCGTGTATATGCTGCACGATCTCGGTGTCGAGCCGGAAAATATCATGCTCGACGATTTCGGAGGATGACCGAACATGGAATTCGTCGTGACGTTCATCGTATTTCTGGTCGTGACCGCATGTCTGGCGCTCGGCGTGCTGGTCGGCCGCGAACCGCTGCGCGGAAGTTGCGGCGGTTCCGCCTGCGCGAATTGCACGGGCGCCGGCCGTTGCAGGAAACCGGATCAAGGCAGTGCGCCACGCGATTGAGCGCGCTGCGAGGAGGTCAACATGGAAGCCACATCGATTACGGTCAGAAGCTATATGGCCACACAACTCGTGACGTTTTCTCCGGATACCGAGATCATGGACGCGATGCATGCATTGCTCGAGAATCGCATCACGGGCGCGCCCGTCATCGATCAGCGTGGTGAACTCGTGGGCATGCTGTCGGAGCATGACTGCATTCAGTGTGCGCTGAACGCCTGCTATCACGATGAACTCGGCGGCCGCGTCGAGAACGTCATGACGCGGGACGTGCATACCGTCGATCCGGATGAATCCATACTCGTCGTTGCCGAGAAGCTCGTCGGCTCGCCGTTCAGGCGCTTCGTCGTCATGGAACGCAACCGCGTCGTCGGTCAGATCAGCCGTCGTGATGTGCTGCGCGCACTCGATCACCTGTGCCAGACCAAGAAGCAGCACTGAGCATGCCGCGATCCGATCGCATGCCGGCGCGGCTCGATTTCGCGCAGAGCGCTTCGGCATTGTTTCTCGCCTTGTTCATGTGGGGGCACATGTTCTTCGTCTCGTCGATCCTGCTCGGCAAGGACGCGATGTACACCGTGACGAAGTTCTTCGAGGGCTATTATTTCTTCGGCAAACCATACCCGGCCTTCGTCGGCCTGATCGTCGCCTTCGTGTTCGCGATCTTTATCCTGCACGCGCTGCTGGCGATGCGAAAATTTCCGTCTAACTGGCGCGAGTATCGCGCTTTCCGAAGCCACCAGAAGCAGCTCAAACATTCGGATACCAACGAGTGGTTCGTGCAGGTCTATACGGGCTTCGCGATGTTCTTCCTCGGGTCGGTGCATCTGTACCTGATGATGACGCATCCGGGCGAGATCGGGCCCTACGCGTCGGCAGATCGCGTCTGGAGCGGCGGCATGTGGCCATTGGATCTGATGCTGCTGCTGGCGGTCGAGTTTCACGGCGGCATCGGTCTGTATCGCCTGGCGATCAAGTGGGGCTGGTTCGAAGGCGACGATCCGCGCAGGACCCGACGGATGCTGGTGCGCCTGAAGTGGGGGATTATCGCTTTTCTGCTGACGCTCGGACTCATGTCGCTGGCCGCTTACATGAGGATCGGCATCGAGCACGCGGACCGTGTCGGCGAGCGCTACGAACCGGGCATGACGGCGTCCGTCGAAGCGCCGCCGTCGATCCTCATGCGCGAACCATTGGCGTACGCGCGCGGTTGGCTCGCATGAAGATCATTCACACCGACGTGCTCGTCATCGGCGGCGGCCTCGCCGGGTTGCGCGCGGCGATCGCGGCGAAACGTCGCGGACACGAGGTGATCACGCTGAGCCTCGTGCCGCCGAAGCGATCGCATTCGGCGGCCGCGCAGGGTGGTATGCAGGCGAGTCTCGCGAACTGCATCAAGGGTGAGGGCGACAACGAGGACGTACATTTCGAGGACACGGTACGCGGCAGCGACTGGGGCGCCGATCAGCGGGTCGTGCGCATGTTCGTCAACACCAGCCCGAAGGCCGTACGCGAGCTGGCGGCCTGGGGCGTGCCATGGAACCGGGTGAGCAAGGGACCGCGCGACGTCATCATCAACGGCGAGCGGGTCGAGATCGTCGAGAAGGACGAGGCGCACGGGCTGATCACCGCGCGCGATTTTGGCGGCACGAAGAAATGGCGAACGAATTACGTGTCCGACGGCACCGGCCACTCGATGCTTTACGCCGTCAGTGACCAGGCGATCGCCGCGAGCATCCCGGTCCACGAGCGCGTCGAGGCGCTGAGCCTCATCCACGAGCAGGGACGCTGCCAAGGGGCGATCGTGCGCGACCTGATCACCGGTGAATTAAGAGCCTATGTCGCCCGGGCGACGTGCCTGGCCACCGGCGGTTTCGGGCGTATCTACCGGGTGTCGACCAACGCCGTGATCAACGAGGGCATCGGCGCGGCCATCGCGCTCGAGACCGGCGTCGCGACGCTCGGCAACATGGAAGCCGTGCAGTTTCACCCGACCGCGATCTTCCCCGCGGGCATCCTCGTGACCGAAGGGTGTCGCGGCGACGGCGGTCTGCTGCTCGACGCCGACGGCCATCGCTTCATGCCGGACTACGAGCCGGAGAAGAAGGAACTCGCATCGCGCGACGTCGTGTCCCGGCGCATGGAGCAGCACATCATGGCCGGCAAGGGAGTCGAGTCGCGTTTCGGCAGCCACCTGTGGCTGGACATTCGCCTGCTCGGGCGGGCGCACATCGAGAAGAACCTGCGCGAGGTCAAGGAGATCTGTAATTACTTCCTCGGCGTGGATCCGGCCGAGGAACTCATCCCGGTGCGCCCGGCGCAGCATTATTCGATGGGCGGCGTGCGGACCGATCACACGGGGCAGAGTCCGACGCTGGCGGGGCTGTTTGCGTGCGGCGAGGCGGCCTGCTGGGACATGCACGGCTTCAATCGCCTCGGCGGTAATTCGGTCGCCGAAACGGTCGTCGCCGGCATGATCGTCGGCGAGAGCATAGCGGACTATTGTGACTCGCCCGACAGCGAGATCTTCGTCGGCACGGCCCGCGTCCGAAGTTTCTGGAACAAGGAGCACGATGCGATCCGCTCGATGCTGGACGCTGGCGGCCGCGAGAGTTCCGTCGCGATCCTGCGCGAAATGCAGGACATCATGACGGACAAGGTCGGTATCTTCCGCGGCCCGCGGCGGCTCGAATCAGCGGTCGACGAACTACGGGAATTGCTCGTGCGCAGCCGCCAGATCGGCGTCCGCACAGGTGCGGCCGGCGCGAACCCGGAACTGGTCGCGGCCTATCGCGTCCGCAAGATGCTGAAGATCGCGCTGTGCGTTGCGCACGGCGCGTTGCAACGGACCGAGAGTCGCGGCGCGCACTTTCGCGAGGACTATCCGCGGCGCGACGATCGCGACTGGCTCAAGCGCACGCTCGCGACCTGGCCCGACGAGGATCAGCAGCTACCGTCGCTGAGCTACGAAGAACTCGATGTGATGAGCATGGAATTGCCGCCGGGCTGGCGCGGGTACGGCGAACGCGACCACATTGAACACCCGGACACACCGAGGCGGCTCGCCGAAATCGAGCGTATCGACGCGGCGCAATTCCGCGCGGATCGCTTCCAGCGGCAGGAGTCGCTGATGCCGTTCCGGCACCTGCTACCCGAGCGCTATGCGGGCCGTAACGAGAGGCTCGGGGAGGACACCCAGTGAACGACGAGACGCCCGGCCGCCGGCTGAAGATCAACATACTCCGCTACAACCCGCAGGCGGAGGACAGCGTACCTCGTCTCGAGACCTTCGAGCTCGAGGAGGCCGCCAACATGACGCTGTTCATGGCGCTGAACGAGATTCGTGAGACCTTGGATCCCTCACTGCAGTTCGACTTCGTCTGTCGCGCGGGCATCTGCGGCAGCTGCGCGATGCTGATCGACGGTCGGCCGGGGCTGGCCTGCCGTACGCTGACGAAAGACCTCGCGGACGTGATCAGCCTGGCGCCGCTGCCGGTCTTCGAGCTGATCGCGGACCTGTCCGTCAACACAGGCAACTGGATGCGCGGCATGAGCGAGAGACTCGCAACCTGGATCCACGCGAACGACGCATCGCCCGACCTCGATGCGCTGGAAGCGCGCATGGAACCGGCGCTCGCCGAGGAGATCTACGAGCTCGAACGATGCATTGAATGTGGCTGCTGCCTGGCAGCCTGCGGCACGGCGCATATGCGCGAAGACTTCGTCGGCGCGGTCGGCCTGAACAAGCTGGCGCGCTTCCGCCTGGATCCCCGCGACGAACGTGACGACGAGGACTATTACGAACTCATCGGCAATGATGAAGGCGTATTCGGCTGCATGTCACTGCTCGGCTGTAATGATTTCTGTCCGAAGGATCTCCCGCTGCAGACGCAGATCGCCTTCATGCGCCGGAAGATGCTCGGTGCCGGGATCAAGTAGCGCGAACGCGTACCGGACGGTCGTTACTGTCGGCGCGATCGGCGGGACGTCCGGGCGACTGGCCGGCCCAGGATCAAATACAGACCGCCGGCCAGCAACAGCGTCGCGCCGCCAGCGATTGCGACGGTCGGCGCGAGTTCGATGGAGTTCCAGATCATCCAGACCATCAGGGCCACGAATAGCAGCGGCGTGACGGGGTAACCCGATACGCGGTATGGCCGTTCGAGTTGCGGCTCGCGCATTCGCATGACCACGACACCGGCGACCGTGAGCGCCGCGAAAATCGATAGCGTGAAACCGACGTACGTCAGGAGCGCCTCGAAGCTGGCCGTCAGCAGCATCCCGATCGACAGCAGCGCCTGCAATGCGATGGCCGCCAAGGGCCCGCGCGTTGAATGCTCCCCACGGCCGGTCAGGAAGCCCAGGCGCGGGTAACTGGCGCCCATTGCTTCATAGACGCGCGGTCCGCTCATCACGTAGGCGCTGATCGTCGAGATCAACCCGACCGCGATCACCGCGGACAATGCGCGCGCTCCGGACGCGCCGAACAGGCCTTCCGCCGCGACGTGCCCGATCTCGACCACGCCGGACAGTTGCTCGGCCGGCGCTGCCATCAGGAACACCGCATTCAGCCCGAGATACAGCAGCGTCACGATCGCCGTGCCCGCCGCGAGCGACAGTGGGATATTGCGCCGCGGGTTTTCCAGTTCGCCGGCAATGTAGATGCTGGCGTTCCAGCCGGTGTAGGCGAACGACACGAGTACCAGGCCGACGGCGAATTCGGGTGACAGTATCGATCCGAGTCCTTCGCCGGTGTCCGTCCAGAGCCGGGACGCGTCGCCCCTCCACAGACCCACGACGATCAGCGCCGCGATCAGCAACGCCTTGCATGACGTGATGAATACCTGGAACCGCCCGCCGGCGGTCACGCGCCACGCATGAATGGCCGACAGCAACAGCACCACGCCGATCGAGACGGCCAGTGTCGGCGCCCCTGGAAACACCCGGTCGAGGTACAGCGACAGAGCAATGGCCGACGCGGCGACGGGCGCAGAGAACCCGACGATCAGCGACACGACCCCGGCCACGAAGCCGACCGCCGGGTGATAGATCCGCGACAGAAACAGAAACTCGCCACCGTTGTCGGGCAGGGCGGTTGCCAGTTCCGCATAGGACAGCGCACCCGCCAGCGCCAGGAATCCGCCGATCAGCCAGCATGCGAGCACCGCCTGAGG
>JBLYYV010000025.1:0-4415 GCA_048550095.1 Gammaproteobacteria bacterium | reverse complement strand
TCCTGGAACGTCAGCTGTTTCTGGAAATCCTTCACGGCGAGGCCGCTGTAATTGCGCGCAAAGCCATAGGTCGGCAGGACGTGGTTCGTGCCGCTACAGTAGTCACCGACCGACTCGGGCGTCCAAGGGCCCAAAAAGACAGATCCAGCATTATTAATTAAATCAACATATTGACGTGCATTCTGCACCTGTATTATCAAGTGCTCGGCGGCATAGCGATTGGCCACTTCGAGGCCGGCGGCGATATCGTCGACGATAAAACAGCGCCCGTGGGACAGTGACTGTTCGATGATGTCGCGGCGCGATAGTTCGGGCAGCGCCGCGCCGATCGCGTCCTCCACCGCGCCGGCGTACCCGGCATCCGTACAGACCAGAATCGCCTGGGAGTCGGGCCCGTGTTCGGCCTGTGACAGCAGATCCAGCGCGACGAACGTTGGGTTCGTCGAGCCGTCCGCGACGACCATCACTTCCGACGGCCCGGCCGGCATATCGAGGGCGGCACCGGCGGAATCGGTCGCGACCGCAGTCTTGGCGGCCGTCACCCATGCGTTGCCGGGCCCGAATATCTTGTCGACCTTCGGCACGCTCTCGGTGCCATAGGCCATGGCCGCGACCGCCTGGGCGCCGCCGATTTTGTAGATCGCGTCGATACCGCACATTTTCGCGGCCACGACGACGGCCGGGTCGGCGCGCCCGTCCGGTCGCGGCGGCGTGCACATCACGCGTGTCGGGCACGCGGCGAGTCGAGCGGGGATCGCCAGCATGATGGCCGTGGACGGCAGCGGCGCGCTGCCGGCGGGGACGTAAAGCCCGACGGCGTTGATCGGCCGCGTAACGCGTTCGCATACGACGCCCGGTGCCGTCTCGACCCGCACCGGGTCGGCCATTTGCGCCGCATGGAATGTCTCGACGTTCGCGATCGCAATTGCCATCGCCGCGCGGGCGTCCGCGCCGATCTCCGACTCTGCGGCCGCGACCTCCGCGTCGTCGACACGCAGGCTCGTCAGGTCCACGCCGTCAAAGCGGGAGGTCAGATCGAGGAGGGCGGCGTCGCCATCGGTGCGCACCGCCGCGATGATCTCCGCGACCCGCTCATCGATGTCGGGATTCAGCGTGACTGCCGGCCGGGCGAGGGCCGCGGTCCGGGCAGCCGCATCCAGATCCGCCCAGATCAATGTCTTCAGGCGCGCGTTCATGCCAGCATCTTCTCGATCGGCACGACGAGAATGGAACTCGCTCCGATCGCCTTCAGCGCCTCGAGCGTCTCCCAGAAGACGTTCTCGCGGCAGACGACGTGCACTGCGACGCGGTCCTCAACGTGATCGAGTGGCAAGACGGTCGGGGCTTCCGCGCCCGGCAACAGCGCCGCGATATCGGCGAGGGCGTCCTTGGGCGCGTGCATCATGATGTACTTGCTCTCGCGCACCTGCATGACGCCCTCGATCCGCTGCAGCAGCCGATCGACCCATTCGACTTTTTCGGCGGGAATGTCGACCGGCGTCTTGATCAGCACGCATTCGCTGTCGAGGATGGTCTCGCCCTCGCGAATCTTGTTGGCTTTCATCGTGGTGCCGCTCGATACCAGGTCGCAGATGACATCGGAGCGTCCGAGGCTCGGGGCGATTTCGACCGCACCCGAGAACTCGACGACCTCGGCATCGATGTCGCGGCCGGCGAGGAAGTTCCTGACGATCCACGGGTAGCTGGTGGCGATGCGCATGTCCTGCAGTTCATCGACCGACTGGACCGGGCCGTCTTCCGGGTAGCCGAACGACAGCCGGCAGTGGCCGTAATCGAGCGAGCAGATGCGGATGTACGGTTCTTCGATCCCTGCCGCGAGGAATTCGATGCCCTTCTCCTCGACGATGTTGAGCCCCGCGATGCCCAGGTCGCAGATGTCGTCGCGCACGAGTCCCGGGATGTCGTCGTCACGCACGAACAGCAGATCGACCGGCATGTTCTCGCCATACGCAATCAGCTGATCGCGGCCGCGGGTGTACTTCAGGCCGCAGTGCTCCAGCAACTCGAGAGAGTGCTCCGTCAATCGACCGGATTTCTGAATCGCGATCTTGATACGGGTCTGTTTGTCGATCATGCGTGCTTACTCTTCCAGTCGTTCGAGTGCGATGCGGTAACCGCCGGCGCCGTCCGTCAGGCAGCGGGCAACCCTGCCGATCGTTGTGACGCTCACACCGGTGCGGTCGTGTATTGCTCGGTACGTCAGGCCTTCCTGCAGCGCCTCGACGACCGCCCAGCGATCCTTCATCGCCTGCAGCTCGGCCGGCGTGCAGAGATCGGTAAAGAAAGCGCGGTATTCGGCGACGGTACTGAGACCCATCAGGGCGATATACAGTTCCTCTTCCGCGGCCTGTTCCTGACGCGGCGTCAGTATTCGATGGTCTTTCATGGGTGTTGAAGCGAATTAGTGTATTAGCACGTTAATACATTAAATCACCCGGTGCAACCCCCGAATCGACAAACAGCGATGAATTGGCTTGTTTCGCGCCAAACGCTACACTCCGCGCCCTCGGATCGGGCCGTGCGGCCCGCAAGCATCGCCGTTACAGGGACACATGATGGACAAAAACGCCGCCAAGCAGACTCGGGCCGTTAGAGCCGGTATCGACACCGATACACAACACGGCGCCGTCATGCCGCCCGTCTATCTGACGTCGAATTTCAGTTTCGCCGGCTTCGACCAGCCACGCCCCCACGACTACACGCGCACGAGCAACCCGACCCGCGATGCACTCGCCGACACGCTCACGGAACTGGAGAACGGGGCCGGCGCCACCGTGACGGCGACCGGCATGGGGGCGATCACGCTGGCGTTCCAGCTGCTGAATCCGGGCGACATCGTGGTCGCGCCGCAGGACTGCTACGGCGGCACATTTCGATTGCTGCACGGGCTGGCCGATCGCGGGCTGATCCAGGTCCGGCTCGTGGATCAGGCGGACGACGATGCCACGGGCGAGGCCCTGGTCGGTGCGCGATTGCTGTGGGTCGAGAGTCCGACGAACCCATTGTTGCGCGTCATGGACCTGGAGAAACTGCGGTCACTGTCTCGCGAACACGGCGTGCTGATGGCCGTCGACAACACGTTCCTGTCACCGGCACTGCAGCGGCCGCTGGATTTCGGCGCCGATCTGGTCGTGCATTCGACCACCAAGTACCTGAATGGCCACAGCGATATCGTCGGCGGCGCTGTCGTCGCGGCAACACCCGAGTTGGCCGAGCAGATGGCCTGGTGGGCGAACGCCATGGGCCTCACCGGGTCTCCATTCGACAGCTTCCTGACGATGCGCGGGATTCGCACGCTCTACGCGCGCATTGCGCAACACGAGCAAAACGCGCTCGCGCTGGCGAATTTCCTGGTACAAAGTGACGCGGTGTCACGGGTGTTCTACCCCGGCCTCGAATCGCATCCCGGCCACGACATTGCGCAACGGCAGCAACGCGGGTATGGCGGCATGCTCAGTTTCGAGCTGGTTGGCGGGGCGGGGGCCGCGCGGGCATTCCTGGAGGCGGTCGAACTCTTCACGCTGGCGGAATCGCTCGGCGGCGTCGAGAGTCTCGCCTGTCACCCGGCCACGATGACGCACGCGACGCTCGATCCGGAGAGCCAGAAGGTGGCTGGCATAAGCGGCGGGCTGGTCCGTTTGTCGGTCGGCATCGAGGCGACGGAAGACCTCGTTCGTGACGTGCTGCGAGGCCTGGAAGCCGCGCGGGACGCCTGAGCGGGTTATGGCTTGACGAGCAGCAGCTTCGTCACAGCCGCTCGAGAATCGCGTCGCCCATGGCGGCGGTGCCGATCGATTCACCGTCGGGACCGGCCACGTCTCCGGTTCTGTGGCCTGACTCGAGCGCTGCGTAGACGGCGTCTTCGATCAACTGCGCTTCGTCGGGCAGTCCCAGTGAATAACGCAGCATCATCGCGACGCTCAGAATCGTGCCGCAGGGATTGGCGATGCCGCGACCGGCGATGTCCGGCGCGGAACCATGGATGGGTTCGTACAAGCCTTTCCGGTCCTGGTTCAGCGAAGCCGACGGCAACATCCCCATGGACCCGCACAGCATCGATGCCTCGTCGGTCAGGATGTCGCCGAACATGTTTTCCGTCACCATGACGTCGAAATCGGCCGGTCGACTAAGGAGGTGCATCGCAGCCGCATCGACGAACAGGGTTTCGAGTTCGAGGTCATTGAACTCGGTCGCGAACAGGCCATCGGTGACGCCACGCCAGAGCCGCGATGTTTCGAGCACGTTGGCCTTGTCGACGGAAGTCACCTTGCCGCGCCGCTCGCGCGCGAATTCGGCCGCCATGCGCACGACACGTTCGATTTCCTCACGCGTGTACGTGCTGACGTCGGTCGCGGAATCTTCGGTGCGTTCCTTGTCGCCGAAATAGATGCCGC
>JBLYYV010000024.1:0-5163 GCA_048550095.1 Gammaproteobacteria bacterium | reverse complement strand
TAATCGACGAACACCGAGTTCCCCCACCAGTTGTGCAGGATTTCGTGCGGATAAGACGACGTCAGGATGAACGGAAAACGAATGACCTGCGGGCCGAGCAGTGTGAACGACGGCATCCCGTAACCGGTCTCCCAGAAGTTCTCGACCAGCGCGAACTTCGTATACGGATAGGGTCCAATCAGGTTCCGGTACATCTCCAGGTACTGTGCGGTTGCCGTCAGGTACTTCTGCGCCAGCGCGTCGTCCGAATCATGGAGAAAGACTTCCGCTGATATCGCGCCTGCGGCTTCCGTGTATTTCACGAGCGGTCCGCCGACGAGGTAAATCTCATCGACGGCGCCGGCTGAATCCCATTGTGATTGTCCGGACTCGTCCCGGGAACTGCCGTTGCCCTGGCTGATCAGATGCCAGCCTTCCGGTACGTTAGTGGTCAGACGGAAAGAGATCAGCTCGTTGCTGAAATACGGATACCACAGCGAACTGCCGGCGAGAAAAATTCCTTCTTCGCCGACGATTCCCGCGGTGCTGCGAAAACCGCGCGTGTATTGTTCCTTCAGGTCGCCGAGCGGAAAGTTGACCGCGCCGCGATAGGTGAGGCTGATACTCGTGGCGCCCGCGGGTAACTGCACTTGATAACGCGCCGCATGGCCGTTGTCGTTCATCTCGACGCTCGAACCGTTGATGCCGGTAAAGCCCTTGCTGCCGTCGTACGGCAGGGATCGAACGGCCGGTTCGGAGGACACGATCTCGACGGCATCCGTCAGCAGGAATTCGAGCGTCTTGCCTGCGTAGGCGTCGGGCAAATCGATCTGGGCGGTCACATCGAGTAAATGTGTCGCCGGATCGACCTGCACATCGAGGGAGAAATCGGCGTGTTGTTCGGCCGCCAGGGCTGGCAGCAATCCGGCCAAAAGAAGCGTCGCGGCGATCCGGCTGCCAAATCGGATGATAGATTTTTTCACGGTTGAGTCCCCGTCAGTCTGCGTCTGCCTTCCTGCGGATCGGAATGATGATGTCCTGTTCGTCGCCGTCACGCTCGATACGCGCGGTGACGACATCGCCCCAGCGATACGGCGCGAAGGTCTTGCGCAGCGTCTCGGCCGAGTCGATCGGTATGCCGTCGAGGCTCAGCAAAACGTCGCCGACGGCGAGGCCGGCACGCTGTGCGACCGAGTTTCCGCTGATCTGGATCAGTTCGGTCGGGCGCTTGCCGAGCTTGCCCATCAGGGAGACGCCGAGGGTCGGGTAAACCGTATCCACGGCCGGCGGCAATCCCCAGAGAAAGTTGGCGTAGCTGGCTCGGACGGTGTCGATCGGCTCGCCGTCATCGTCCATGATTTCCAGCGGTATGACCGAGGCGATGTTGCCGTCGTAATAGGGGGCGGCCTGACGCTCCGAGCCGAGCCCATAGGTTACGTGCCCCGAGCCGATCAACACGACCATGATTGCGTCGGAACCGCCGTGTTTGCGCAGGGCCTGCAGAGAATTCCAGCCCATTGTCGCGTCCCAGGTCGTCTGCGCGCGCAGCATGCCGTCGAGGCGTTCCTCACTCATGTGCAGCGCATCGTCGGCGTCAAAAAATCCCTTGTACATCGCTCGTTGATCGTCCGTCACGGGCTTGACCTCGTGCGGGATATGTTCGGCTTCGTCCGGCGTCAGGTCCTTGAAGCCCTTCGTACGCACGGCCTTGACGACGTCGCGCGGCGTGTTGATCCCATACATGCGAATGCCGTTATCTCGCGCGAAGTTAAAGATGTCGCGATAGTACTCCCAGCGGTATCCCCAGTACGTATACCAGCCGGCCTGCTCGACGAAGCCCTGCTCCGTAAAATGACCATCCGTCCATGCGTCCAGTGAATCCTGTTGTGTGTACGGAAACATCTCGAGGCCGATCAGGACCTCGCGGCCGGCGCGATGCAGTTCCTGGATAACGCGAAACTGGACCTTGTGAAAATCGAGATTCGTGTGCGTCTCGCCGATGAACAGCAGTCCGACGTCTTCCAGCTTCTCGGCCAGCAATGCGGGCGTGATGATGTCGCCGGTGGCGGTGTCAGTGATGCCGTCGAGTTGCAACTGGACTTCCCGATCCTTTCGCGTCGGGTCGCCGATCGCCATGTGCAGAACTTCCTGTCCGGCTTGTGCGATCGATTGCAGAAGCAGTCCGGTCAATACAACAAGGGGGCTGACGTTTTTAATGTGATCCACTTGTGCCTCCGCAGAATAGTGCAAGCCGCCGCCGCGGCTCGCGTCGGCGAGCCTCGGCCGTTCGATTCGACGGCAGTCCGCATCCGAGCGACGCCCGGACGCGTGCAGCGACTTACTTTATTCTGCCGGCGTCGCTATGTCGGGCACGCCGGAATAGTTTTCGGGCCCGAGGTTCAGCGACGACACATCCATGACGTAAGTGTAAAGGCCTGCCATGAAGCCAGGGCCTTCGGAGCGCGCGAACAACATCTTCGTGCCGTCCGGTGACAGCGATGGGAAGCCATCAAAGCTGTCATTGAAGGTCAGTCGCACCGGTTCGCCGCCGGCGAGGTCGCCCAGGAAGATTTCCCAGTTGTTGTCCTCGACGACGCGCACGAATACATAGTGGCGGCCGTCGGGTGCCGGGTAGGGCGCCCAATTCATGTCGCGATCGAACGTGCGGTCAGTGATCTCCTTGGTTTCTGCGTTCACCGTGAACACCGTCATCGGCGTGGGGCGGATCTTGCCGTACTCGCTGCGCTTCCATGCGCGCGTCAGGATCGTTTCGTTGTCGGGAAGATAGAACGGTGCACCTTCCTGCCAATCGTCGGTGAACGTAATTTGTTCTTCCTCGCTGCCGTCCGGGCGCATGCGCCACAGGTCCATCTTGCCGTCGATCTGGCGGCCGAAGACGACCCACTCGCCATTCGGCGATACCGAGACCTCGGCCTCGTAGTATTCGTTGTCGGTCAGGCGCTTGATGTTGCCGCCTTCGAGATCCGATATATAGAGTTCAGCGCCCTGCGGGTAGTCGTTCGAATCCGACCAGTTGCCGATCGGCATATCCATATTGTCGCGCGTCGAGGTCCAGATCAGGCCGCTGCCATCCGGCAGAAAATAAGAACATGCGTCCTGGCCGCGATCGTTGATGCGGCGGATGTTCTCGCCCTGATCCGTGAAGGTATATGTCAGTGCGCCGCTGTCACGCCCCTCGGCCTTCAGTGCATCAGGGTCCTGGGTCTGCGCGATGACGTGCAGGTTGTCAGGCGCGTAGTAGGCTTCGGCCGCTTTCGGTATGTTGGGGATCTTCCATGTCGGCAGTTCGTTTTCGTTCGCCGAGACGGCGGCGATTGCGCTGCTGCCGGCCTTAGCGGCAGATTCTGACGGGGCCGCCGCAGCAGGTGGTTCTGGCGCATCCGCCTTCTGGCTTGCATCAGGTCGCTCGCCTGAGCAGCCACCAATGATCAAGCCGGCAGCGGCCGTTACCGTCCACGACAGGACTTGCCTGCAGGAATTTCCCGAGTTGCGTGTCATATCTTCCCCCTGGTTTTTCTAATCGCCGGAATTGCGGTGGGCCGCATCGCGGCGGATCGCATCATGATTCTGCCGGCTATGCCGTGTCGACCTAGCTTCGGTCGTTGTGAGTTTCTTTAGCTTGTTATTGATGAATTCTCACGTTAGCGAACTTTATAAAGCATTTGCCCCATATTTGAAAGCATCGCTATCTGTGGCGCTTAGTCCGCAGCAGCTTTCAGCGCCTGCGAGATATCTGCGACGATGTCGTCGATGTGCTCGATGCCGATCGACAGGCGCACCATGTCTTCGGTGACGCCCGCGGTTCCAAGTTCGTCCTCGCTGAGTTGCCGGTGCGTCGTCGTTGCCGGGTGGCACGCAAGCGATTTCGCGTCGCCGATATTGACGAGGCGCAGGATCATCTGCAGCGCGTCGATGAACTTCGCTCCGGCTTCTTTACCGCCCTTGATACCGAAGCTCAGGATGCCCGATGCCTTGCCGCCGGTGATCTTTTGGCACAGTTCATAATATTCGCTGTCCTCAAGTCCGGCATATTTCACCCAGGTGACCTGTGGGTGGGCTTGCAGGTATTTCGCCACGGCGAGCGCATTGTCACAGTGTCGTTCGATGCGCAGCCCGAGCGTCTCGAGCCCCTGCAGCAGCAGAAACGCGCTATGCGGCGACAGTGCCGAGCCGGTGTTGCGCAGCGGTACAACGCGGCAGCGGATGATATACGCCAGTTCGCCAACCGCCTCTGTATAGCAGACGCCGTGATACGAAGGGTCCGGCTCGTTCAGCATCGGGAAGCGTTCCTTGTTCGCAACCCAGTCGAACTTGCCGGAATCTACGATGACTCCGCCGATCGTCGTGCCGTGGCCACCGATGTACTTCGTCAGCGAATGGATCGCGATGTCGGCGCCGTGATCGAACACGCGGCATAAATAAGGTGTCGCGACCGTGTTATCGACGATCAACGGAACGCCGTGCTTGTGCGCGATGTCGGCGAGGCGCTCGATGTCGACGATGTTGCCGGCCGGGTTACCGATCGACTCGCAGAACACGGCCTTCGTGTTTTCGTCGATGTGATTCTCGAGTCCCGCGTAGTCGTCGAACGACGCGAAGCGAACGTCGATGCCCTGCGCCGGCAGCGAATGCGCGAACAGGTTATACGTGCCGCCGTAGAGCTGTGTCGTGCTGACGATGTTGTCGCCCGAGCGGCAGATGCACTGCAGGGCATACGTGATCGCGGCCATGCCCGAAGACAGGCCCAGCGCGCCGACGCCGCCTTCCATCGCGGCGATACGCTGCTCGAGCACCGCCGTCGTCGGATTCATGATCCGCGTGTAGATGTTGCCCTCGACCTTCAGGTCGAACAGGTCCGCGCCGTGCTGTGTGTCCTCAAATGTATAGGACGTCGTCTGGTAGATCGGAACGGCCGCCGCGCGAGTCGTGGCTTCGGATTCGTAGGCGTGGTGCAGGGCGAGTGATTCGAGTTTCATTACGGGTCTCTTTTGCTTGGGTGAAAGGGAGATTCTGCCAGAACGTCGCTTCGCAACGAAGGGTTAGAGGCGGACGCGATCAGGACGGGAGGGGGCGATGGTGTTATTAAGACCCTGGGCGGCCGGGGCGCCGCGCGCGAGCCTAAAGGGGTGTATTTAAGGCGTGTGTGAAGAATACCAACGCCAC
>JBLYYV010000023.1:0-3776 GCA_048550095.1 Gammaproteobacteria bacterium | reverse complement strand
TGACGACCGGAGCGAGCAGGCGAAGCAGCGGGTCGCCGCAACGCCGGCCAAGTTCCTGTATGACGCCGTGCAGACAATCGAGAGAACGTTCGACGTGGAAATCGCCGACTTTGGCATGCTGAAACTGAATCATCTGTCGACATGGGATGTCCTCGATGTCGTTCGGCAGGACATGTCCGACCGTGATGGTGCCGCTCAGGTGTCCGGCTCGATGATGGTGCAGATCACGACCGGCTCCAGCCTGGCGCTCAGCGCCGGCATCCTGACGTGGGTCCTGCGAGGCGGCGCGCTCGCCAGTGCCCTGCTGTCGACGATGCCCGTCTGGCAGGGTTTCGATCCGTTGCCGATCCTGATGGCGCGCAAGCGGCGGGACGGCAAGAAGGGTCAGCGAAGCGGCGATCCGGCGCCGGAGCAATCGCAGGCCGATCAGATCTTTGATGACGCCTCCGGTAGGGATGCGACCAATAGTCGAGGTCGGGCAGAGTCATGAAGATTAGCTTCTCACCGACGCTCCGTATCAGCATCGGCCTCGTGTTCGTCATGCTGAGCCTGGTGATGGCTGCGAGGTTTGTCGGGCTCGTGCCCGAGCAATCGACTGTCGAGCTCGAAGCTCGCCAGCAACTCGTTGAGGCGCTCGCGGTTCAGCTGACGGCCGCGGCGTCGCGCAGCGACATACGTCTGATCAACGATACGCTTGAGTCCATCGTCGAGCGTAACGATGCAGTGCTGTCCGCCGCCATGCGCGATAACCGTGGCAACGTGATCGCCGGCTCGGGCGACCACGAAGCGAACTGGGTGCCGGATCCGGAGGGCAGGTCGACCGCAACCCATGTGCAGGTGCCGATCCTTCAGGGTCGCAGGCAGTGGGGTGCGGTGGAGATCAGTTTTGCGAAACTCGGTGGTGGCACCCTGCTCGAGCGACTCAGACGTTCCGGGCTGACGCTTTTTGCATTTATCGCCCTGGCCGGTTTCGGTGGCTTTTTCCTGTTCCTGCGCCGTGCTTTGCGCGAGCTCGATCCGTCCGGCGTCATTCCCGAGCGCGTCAAGGCGGCTTTCGATGCGCTCGCCGAGGGCGTGCTGATCATGGATGAGGACGAGCGCATCGTTCTGGCCAACAATGCATTCACAACAGACATCTGGCAGTCCGACAAGCCGTTGACGGGCCGCAAATCGTCCGACCTCAACTGGCTGCAGTTGACGAGCAGAGAGGCGCCCGAGGAACTGCCGTGGCAACAGGCAATGCGGGATGGACAGCAGAAGACCGGTCTGCCGCTCAGCGTCCGCACGGTATCCGGGGAGATGCGTACGTTCATGGTCAACGGTTCCCCGATCACCGATGCCAAGGGCAACATTCGCGGTGCGCTCGCGACGTTCGACGATGTCACCGACCTGGAGAAGAAGAACACGGATCTCCAGCTGGCGATGAGCAAGCTCGAACTGACGCAGGCCGAGGTCAATCGTCAGAACCAGGAACTTCGATACCTGGCGACCCGCGATTCAATGACCGGCTGTCTGAATCGGCGCGCCTATTTCGAACTGATGGACGAGGCGATCGAGCAGGCGTTGCGTGGTCAGCACCCGCTGTGCTGCATGATGCTGGATATCGATCACTTCAAGTCGATCAACGACAAGCATGGTCACGATGTGGGTGACAAAGTCATTACCAGCGTCGCTGAGGTGATGGCCGAAAGCTGTCGCGAGGAAGATCTGATTTGTCGTTACGGCGGTGAGGAGTTCTGTATCGCCTTGCCCGGTTTGTCGCTCGACGAGAGCACCGTCGTGGCGGAACGCATTCGCCACAACGTCTCCGAGCTGTCGAAGACGCGCCTCGATTCCGCGCTCAAGGTGACGATCAGCGTGGGCGTAGCTGACCTGGTCTCGGCCGGCGGATGCGGCAAGACGCTGATCAAGGAAGCCGATATGGCGCTGTATTCGGCCAAGGAAGGCGGCCGCAACCGCGTCGTACGCTGGGACTCAGCGCAGATGACGATGACGATGCGACGGCTGGATGACGGGACAACGGAGCCCACGGCCGGCATGGTCGTCATGTCGAACGGTCGCGCGGACGCTACGATCCCGGCGGATCAACGCACGGTCAACGTCGTCAAGATTCTGCAGCAGCGCATCGCCGACCTCGAGTCGATGGTCGAGGAGCAGGCGTTGGAGGCGCACAAGGAGCATGGCTACGATCGCCTGACGGGTTTGCCGAATCGCCTGCTGTTCTTCGATCGCGTGTCGCAGTCGATCGCGCGCGCCGCGCGCACGGGTAAGTCCGTTGCGATCCTGTATCTCGATGTCGATCTGTTTCGGCGGGTCAATGATGCGTTCGGACCGGAGGTCGGCGAGGATTTGCTGCGTGACGTCGCCGACCGGATTACCGCCGTATTGCGCGCCACCGATACCGTGGCGGTGCTCGGCGAACGGGGCGACGGCGCCGGCGTGTGTCGATTGAGCAACGATGAATTCGCGATCGAGCTCGCGGATATCGAGACACCCGACACGGTTACCTGGATCGTGCGTCGAATATTCGGCAGCCTGACCAAGCCCTTCCGCGTCAACGACAACGACGTCTACGTCACCTGCAGCATCGGCGTCGGCGTGTATCCGAACGATTCGAACGACTCCGAGACCCTGATCAGCAACGCGCGTATTGCTCGCCAGCATGCACGCGACAAGCTCGGTCGCAATACGTATGCCTTCTATTCGAGTGACATGAACGATCGCTCCATGGGGCAGATGAAGCTCGAGTCGCATTTGCGCAAGGCGCTCGAGAATGATGAGTTCATGCTGCATTATCAGCCCAAGCTGGATGTCAGCAGCGGCGACGTCGTTTCGATGGAGGCGCTGATTCGCTGGAACCATCCGGAGATGGGCATGGTGCCGCCCGATGTGTTCATACCGCTGGCGGAGCAGACGGGCCTGATCTATGGCATCGGGCAATGGGTGCTGGCCGAGGCCTGTCAGCAGGCGAGGCGCTGGATGGATGCCGGTATCGGACCGCGGTGCATGGCGGTCAATCTGTCCGCGGTTCAATTACGCAAAGCGGACATCGGCAAGCAGATACTCACGACGATCGCCGATGCCGGGCTCCGATCGCATCATGTCGAGCTGGAGATTACCGAGACGGCGCTGATGCAGGACATCGACGCCTCGGCGGATGCGTTGCGTGAGCTGCATAGTCGCGGGCTGCACTTGTCGGTCGACGACTTCGGCACCGGCTACTCATCGCTCAGCTACCTCAAGCGATTCAGCGTCGACACGTTGAAGATCGATCGCTCATTCATTCGCGATATCGCGGCGAGCCCCGACGACCGCACGGTCGTCTCGGCCATCATCGCGATGGCGCATCGAATGGGGATCCGGGTGGTCGCGGAAGGCGTCGAGACGGAAGCGCAACTCGCCTACCTGACGACGCTGAATTGTGATCAGATCCAGGGCTACATGATTGCCCGACCGATGCCGGCCGAGGATGCCGGCGAATGGTTGAGCGCGGCGCGCAACAAGGGGCAGACGCCCGGTACCTCCCACACGAGTCGACTACCGGTGCTGAGTGAAGACGACATCCTGTCGATGCCCGACTAACCGCGGGTTGTTACTCAGTCGTCATTCATGACCGCCGCGGCTGCGTTACGCCCGCAAGCCGCCATGACGCCGCCACCCGGGTGCGTGCCGGCCCCGCACATGTAGATGCCCCCCACAGGCGTGCGATAGCTTCCCAGCCCGGGCAGCGGCCGGCGAAAATACAGCCGATCGGGCGTCATCGCGCCGTGAAAAAT
>JBLYYV010000022.1:0-2550 GCA_048550095.1 Gammaproteobacteria bacterium | reverse complement strand
TAAATTACAGATCGCATTGATGGCTGATTTTCTCGTACTACGTTTCCGTGCAGGCGCTACCGACCACGTCGAATGGGTTACGGTGGATTCGACCGGCGCGATCATCGGCGAGCCGGGTTATGGCGATGCCATGATGGCCGCGGAGGCCGTAGGCGACAGTAAGGTCATCGTCCTGATTCCCGGCGCTGGCGTATTGCGCACGACTGCTGATATTCCGGTTCGCGGTGCGGCGAAGATTCTGCAAGCGTTGCCGTTCGCCATGGAAGACCAGCTCGCGACGGATGTCGACGAATTGCATTTCTCCGTCGGCAAGCGCGATGCGAACGACCAGTTGCCGGTCGCAATCATCGAGCGACTCGAGATCGAGGCATGCCTAGAGCTGTTCGCCGCAGCCGGTATCGAGCCGACGTTTGTCTATGCCGATAGCGATGCCGTCAGCGCGATCCCTAACACCACGACGTTGTTTATCGACGGCGACACCCTGACCCTGCGCGATGCCGACGGATCGATCGCGATTGCGGATCTCGGCGACGCTGAAACGATGCTTGACTTGTGGTTCCGGGCCCGCGAGGCGTCGGTTGCCGAGGCAGAGGCGGCTCAGCCGATCAACCTGCTCGTCTACGTCACCGAGGATGCTCAGGCAGATGCGCAAACCGACGCGTTGCTTGCGGGCCTGCAACCCCGGGTGGCGTCGTTCGATATTCGTATCCTGAGTGATGGCGCGTTGCCTCGGCTCGCTTCACAGATCGTCACGGAACCCGGCATCAACCTGCTGCAAGGGCGCTACGCAGTCCGTTCGAACCTCGGGATCTTCTGGCCCGCCTGGCGCGGTGCGGCGGCCCTGGCAGCATGCCTCGTCCTGCTGCTCGTCGGCGTCAAGATCTTCGAGATCACCAGCCTGAATCGGCAGGCCGCGAATCTCGATACCGCAATCGAGCAGGCGATCCGCTACACCTTTCCGGAAGTCACGGAAGTGCGCGACGCGCGCGCGTTGTTGCAAAGCAAGTTGCGGGGGCTGGGGCGCGCTGATGTGGGTGGCAGCACTACCGAATTTCTGGATACCCTGGTGATCATTGCGGGTGCCGTGGCAGGAAAGACGAACATCGAGGCTCGACTGGAGACCATCAACTATCGCAGCGGCGTCATGGAGCTGCGGGTCACGGCACCTGACGTCGAAGCGCTGGATTCGATCCAGAAAGAAATTGTCAGGGATGGGTCACTGGAGGCGGAAATACAGTCAGCCAACCCTGAAGGCGAAATGGTTCGCGGCCGGATCCAGGTCCGCCGCCCGGAAGCGTGATGTCGAGCACTACACGATGAAGGAATGGTTCGAACAACTGGAGCAGAGAGAACGCATGCTCGTCATGATCGCCGCCGGTTTTACCGTATTCGCGTTGATCGTGATACTGGGTGTGCGGCCCATCATGAATCAGAGCAAGCGCAGCCATGAACTGGTCGCCGACAAACGCGAGTTACTCACTGAGCTCAACGACGTCGCTGCGCGATTGGGTCCGCAGCGTGGCGGCTCCCAGGCCAGCGCCGCCAGCAGCTCGCAGTCGCTCGTACTCGTCATCGATCAGAGCACGCGCGGTTCGGGGCTTGCCCAATATCTGAAACGCAATCAGCCGGACGGCACGAGCAGCATCAGGCTGAGATTTGAGAATGCTCCCTTCGATACGCTCATCACCTGGCTACAGGGCCTGCAGAATCAGCATGGCGTGTCGGTAACGTCGGCAAACATCGATACGGCGTCGGCCGCCGGACGGGTCAACTGCAACCTGACGCTCGGACGCGTCGGCGCCTGACCGAATGAAACAGCGCAATCGACTGATCGCAGCAGGCTCGGCTGCGTTTCTCGTATTCGCGCTGGCGCTGGTGCCGGCCAGAGTGATTAACTCCGCCCTGCCGGATGACTCGATCAAAATTTCCGATACGTCCGGGACACTCTGGAACGGCACAGCACGATCTGTCGTCATCGCCGGATTCCAGTTCACGGATGTCAGCTGGAACCTTCAGGCGTTGTCGCTGTTGATCGGGCGGTTGTCGCTGTCCGTCGACGCGAAATGGGGGGCCGGTTTCGTGCGCGGCGATTTGGCCGCCGGAATCACCGGCGCTCTAAGCGTTCGCGATCTGCGGGTCGCCGGTCCGCTCGCGCCCGTGCTGCGGCAACTGAATATGCGCGGCAGCGGCGGTGAATTGTCGATCAATTTTGCAGAGCTGGATATCGAAGATCGATGGCCAACCCGTGCCATCGGCAACGTGGGCGTCGGGCGCCTGCCGTTTAGCATGCTCGGAATTCCCGGCGGCAGTATGGGCAACTACGGCATCGAATTCGAGATCGCCGACGTCGCGGAAGACGGCGTCATTCCCGGCATGTTGACCGACAATGGTGGGCCCCTGGAAGTGGTCGGCGAGTTGCGCCTGAAGCCGCCACAAGATTATTCGATTCAGGCGCGCCTGAAGGCTCGCCCCGGTGCGCCACCCGAACTCGTTCAGGGTCTCTTGCTGGCCGGTCCGAAACTGCCGGATGGCAGCCATGAGTTCGAGATG